>JBJTBO010000515.1:0-20201 GCA_046091445.1 Planctomycetaceae bacterium
TCCGGCAGTTGCCCGTAGCCGTTGGGGAAGAGGACATCCGGCCCACCAAACTGGGAATCCTGGTCGAAATTCACGAGCGAGAGGTCGGCCACATCGGCAGCCTGCTCGTGCTCGATTTCCGTGTTGACCGAGTAGCCAAGATAGCGGCGTGCATCCGCGGAGAGCGACCGTGCCTCGATGAAGTCGTCGATGAACGTCCCGAGCGACAGGTCGACGTCCCGGGTCTCCTGAGCCTGGGCGATGGCCGTCTCCAAGGACGCGAATGTGCGCTCCATCGCGGCTTCGCGTGGTGCCGACAACGGCAGGCCGTCCGCGTCATAGCGGAGCATGGCGTCGTAATTCGTCAGGGCCACCTTGAGTCGGTACTTCGTCCGCAGGGCGTTGATGGGATTGCCGCGAATGCCGTGGATCCACGTCGCACCCATGTCCAGCGGCACGCCGTCGAGTGATCGATCGGTGGAGATCCTGCCGCCCACACGGTCGCGCCCTTCGATGACCACGACCGTGAAGCCTGCCGCCCTGAGGTCGATCGCCGCGGCAAGCCCCGCCATCCCTGCGCCGACGACGAGCACAGTTCCGCCCGCCCGTGGAGCGGCGACCGCTCGACTGCCGGCGAGGGACAGTCCCGCGAGTGCCGCCAGCTGCGAAAAGCGACGACGCGAGATCGCGTACTGACTCGCCGGACGACGCTTGTGCATATGGTGTCCTGACATGACGTCCCACTCCCAAAGACACGACAGCCTACCCTCAATCCTCCGAACTTCCCGCGTCATCGTCGGTCGTCAGGGAGAGCCCCCTGCGACGGGGAGTCGCCACGTGCCGCCCGATCCCATCGCAAGGCCGGTTTCGCCGGCGTCAGCCTTGTGTCCCGCCGCACGAGGGCCCGCTGCACTCGGCCTTGCACACGGCACCTCGCTCCTCTACCTCTCCACCTCCGGCGGCCGACCGTCGGACGGCCATCCTAAGCGATCCATGCACGACCTCACCCTGCCGCTTTCGATCTTCGTCGCCGAGATGTGCGTCGTCACGATCTCGACGATGCGCATCATCTTCATCGGCCGCGGCATCAAGCCCCTGGCCGCCGGACTCGGCTTCTTCGAGGTCACGATCTGGCTCTTCGCGATCGGGCAGGTGATGAGCAATCTCACCAATCCCGCCTGCTACGCCGCCTTCGCGGGTGGGTTTGTGGTCGGCAACTACCTCGGCATGCACCTCGAGCAGCGCATGGCGATCGGATCGGTGCTCGTGCGGGTCATCACGGGCCAGGATGCCCGTCGGCTGGTCGATCTGCTGCGGGACGCCGGCTGCGGCGTGACGCGGGTGGGGGCGCAGGGGCTCATGGGCCCCGTGGAGATCGTCTTCACCGTCATCCGTCGTCGTCGCCTCGGGGACGTGCTGGCGCTGGTCAAGAGGTTCGATCCCGACGCCTTCTATTCGGTCGACGACCTCCAGACGACGGCGCACCGCCGGCCCTGCCAGGGTGACGGCGTGGCGACGCAGCCGTCCCTCCCTTTCCCTCGCGGCAGGCGAGCCGCCTGAGGTCGTCCGGCCGGCGCCCGAACGGCCCCGCCTGCAGGCCTGCCAGGAGGCGACCGACCGGACTGGCAGCCGCGGTCCTGCCGAACCCCTCCGTCGCCGACCGGTTCGGACTAGACTTTGCGTGGGGAGATCAGGGTCACCTCTGTGCCCATGCCCATGAACGAGCCGAGAGGCCAGTCCGCAGTCGCACCCGGCCGCACCCGGAGGCCGGCGGTCGGACCACGGCTGCGCGTGGTACGGGCCGGCGTGTTCGTGCTGCTTGCGCTCCTCGGGGTGAACTCCGGCGACCTCGCCACGATCACCTGCGCCGAGTGGATCACCGGCACGACCTGGCAGGGCTGGCTGTACCAATGGATGTTCCTGGGCCACCTCGCGCTGGGGCTGGCCTTCACGGCACCCTTCGTGATCTTCGCCATCGGGCACGTCGCCGCGACGCGCTCTCGCAAAAACCGCCGCGCCGTCCGCGTGGGCTACGCCCTCCTGGCGGCGTCGATCGTGGTGCTCGTGTCCGGCGGCCTGCTCGTCGGCCTGCGCACGACGAACACCGCGGCACGCCTCCCGGCCCTCACGCAGCCGATCTACTGGGCACACGTCGCCGTGCCACTCATCGCCTGCTGG
This sequence comes from Planctomycetaceae bacterium, assembly GCA_046091445.1. GTDB lineage: Bacteria > Planctomycetota > Planctomycetia > Pirellulales > UBA1268 > QWPN01. Next base: position 2,158 of record JBJTBO010000515.1, read on the forward strand.
CTCTACTGGCTGCATCGCCTCGCCGGCCCGCCCATCCGCTGGCGGGTCGGTCTCGGCTACGTCGGCGTCGCGGCCGCCGCCATCTCGGCCCTCGTCGTGCTCCATGCCCAGGACCCGCGGCGCTGGCACGAACGCGGCCCCGAGGAGGGTGCCCACTACTTCGAGCCCTCCCTCGCCCGCACGACGACCGGCAACTACATCCCCGCCGCCACGCTCATGATGGACGACTACTGCAAGCGGTGCCACGCCGACGCCCACGCCCGGTGGGAGGGAAGTTCGCACCACTTCAGCTCGTTCAACAACGCGTTCTATCTCGCGAGCGACCGCGAGACCCGCGCCGTGTCGCTTACGCGTGACGGCGACGTCCAGGCAGCCCGGTGGTGTGCCGGGTGCCACGACCCGGTGCCCTTCTTCAGCGGCGCATTCGACCGCCACGACTTCGACGACATCCGCGACCCGACGGCCCACGCAGGGATCACCTGCACCACCTGCCACGCCATCACCCACGTCGACAGCACCCGCGGCAACGCCGACTACACGATCGAGGAGCCGCTGCACTACCCCTTCGCGGCGAGCGACAACGAGTGGCTGCAGTGGATCAACTCGCAGCTCGTGAAGGCCAAGCCCGCGATGCACAAGCAGACCTTCCTCAAGGACTTCCACCGCGGGGCCGAGTTCTGCTCGACCTGCCACAAGGTGAGCATTCCCGGCGAACTCAACCACTACAAGGAGTTCCTCCGCGGCCAGAACCACTACGACTCGTTCCTGCTCTCGGGCGTCTCGGGTCACGGTGCCCGGAGCTTCTACTACCCACCGATGGCGAAGGACAACTGCAACGCCTGCCACATGCCGCTGCGCGAGGCGGACGACTTCGGTGCCCGCGTGCGGGACGACTCGGGCCGGCTCACGATCCACGATCACTTCTTCCCGGCCGCGAACACGGCGCTCCCGGCCCTACGGGGGCGGGACGACCTGATCGAGGTGCACCGCGAGTTCCTCCGCGACGTCGTACGGGTCGACATCTTCGGCCTGCGGGACGGCCCCGCGATCGACGCGCCGCTCATCGCACCGCTGCGACCACAAGTCCCGGCGGTCAGGCCCGGTGGACGGTACGTCCTCGAGTCGGTGATCCGCACGCTGGCCCTGGGCCACCTGTTCACGCAGGGCACCGTCGACTCCAACGAGGTGTGGCTCGACGTCGAGGTGGAAAGTGGCGGCACCGTCATCGGCCGTAGCGGCGGCCTCGACGCCTCCGCCGGCAACGCCGTCGATCCGCACGCCCACTTCGTGAACGTCTTCATGCTCGACCGCGAGGGCCGGCGGATCGACCGCCCCAATGTCCAGGACATCTTCACGCCGCTCTACGACCACCAGATTCCGCCGGGCTCGGCCTGGACGGTGCACTACGCGCTCGACCTGCCGGAGGACCTCGACGCGGCCGTCACGATCCGGGTGCGGCTGCAGTACCGGAAGTTCGACGCCGGCTTCGTGGATTTTGTCGCACGGCAGAGGCGGCCGGATGACGTCGTGACGCTCGGCGGCGACATGGGCACGTCGGCCGTCAACACGCTGCCGATCACCACGCTCGCGGTGGACACCGTCACGCTGCCGCTGGCGACCGAGTCGGCAGCCGACCCGGTCGCCGCCGGCGACACACCGGCACGTGACATCCCCGAGTGGCAGCGGTGGAACGACTACGGGATCGGCATGCTCGTGAAGGGCAAGGCCGAGCTGCGGCTCGCCGAGGAGGCGTTCCGTCAGGTCGAGTCGCTCGGGCGTTATGACGGACCGCTCAATCTGGCCCGCGTGTTGCTCGCCGAGGGCCGCATCGACGAGGCGGCCGACGCGGTCACGCGCGCCGCCGCCCACGACTCTCCGGCCCCGCCACCATGGACGCTCGCCTGGCTGGCAGGGCAGGTGAGCCGGCAGCAGGGCAACCTCGAGGAGGCGGAGGCGAACTTCCGCAAGGTGCTCGAGGACCGGACGCCCGAGATGCGCGAGCGCGGCTTCGACTTCAGCCGCGATTACGAGGTGCGAAACCTGCTCGGCCTCACGCTCTACGACCGCGCCAGTCGTCTCCGCGGCCCAGCCGACGCGGAGGCACGGCGGCAGGTGCTCGGCGCGGCCGCCGCCGAGTTCGAGAAGACGCTCGCCCTCGACTCCGAAAACGTCGTCGCCCACCACAACCTCGCGCTCATCCGGGGTGAGCTCGACGACGACGAGGCGGCCGCCGAGCATCGCCGGCTGCACGCACGCTACAAGCGCGACGACAACGCGGCCGACCGCGCCGTCCGCCTCGCACGCGAGCGGTATCCGGCGGCCGACCATGCGGCCGAGGCGCTCGTGATCTATCCTCTGAGGCGTGCGGGAGCGCCCGGACTCGGCGCGCCCGTGGCGGAGCGGGTCGAGGAGTCGCCGGAGGGAGGTGGCGATCGGACCGAGCCGCGGAGCGCGAGCGTGAGCCTCGTTGCCCCGTGAACGCCGACGGCGTCGGGACGCGACCCGGCCGTCTTCTTCGCGAATGATCGCAGCATGGAACCGTCTCGACAGGCCCGCCACGTCGCCGATGCCGCCGTTGACGGGGAACCCGACGACCGCGTGATCGCGGTCGCGCTGCGCCGGTCGTTGCTCGTCGCGGCCGGCCTCGCGCTCGTCGGCGGCGGCATCTGGTGGCTCATGCGCCCGATTGCTCCCCAGCCGACTCTCAGTGAATCGCCTCTCGCCCTGCCGGCGGGCCGCGCGCCGCCGACCGTGATCGTGCCACGCATGCCGTTCACCGACATCACGACATCCGCCGGCATCGCCTTCGTCCACGAAAACGGTGCCGCAGGGGAAAAACTCCTGCCGGAGACGATGGGCGGCGGCTGCGCGTTCGTCGATTTCGACGGGGATGGCGACGAGGACATCGTGCTCGTCAACGGACGGCGTTGGGATTGGGACGACCGACCCGCCGCCGGTCCGTCCACGATGGCGCTCTACCGCAACGACGGCCAGGGCCGCTTCGACGACGTGACGGCCGGCAGCGGGCTCGACGTGCCGCTCTATGGCACGGGCGTGGCCTGCGGCGACGTCGACGGCGACGGCCGCACCGATCTCTTCATCGCGTGCATGGGCCCGGACAGGCTCTTCCGCAACCGCGGCGACGGGCGGTTCGAGGACGTGACGGAACGGGCGGGCGTGGCCGGGCCCGCCGACGCGTGGAGCACGAGCTGCGGCTTCTTCGACGCGGACGGAGACCTCGATCTCGATCTCTTCGTCTGCACCTACGTCGAGTGGTCGCGCGACACCGATCGATCGCAGGATTTCCGGCTCGTGGGGGGTGGGCGGGCGTATGGTCGGCCGCAGAACTTCGGAGGGGCCTTCCCGCGGCTCTACCGCAACGACGGGGAGGGTCGCTTCACCGACGTGTCGGCGGCCGCCGGCATCCAGGTCACGAATCCGGCCACAGGTGCACCGATGGCGAAGTCGCTCGGCGTCGCCTTCGAGGACCTCGACGCCGACGGGATGCTGGACGTCGTCGTCGCCAACGACACCGTGCAGAACTTCCTCTTTCGCAACCGCCGCGACGGCTCGTTCGAGGAGGTCGGGGCGCTGGCGGGCATGGCGTTCGACATCGAGGGCAACGCCCGCGGCGCGATGGGGATCGACGTCGCCCGGTTTCGCAACGACGCCGACGTGGGTGTCGTGATCGGCAACTTCGCCAACGAGATGACGGCCCTCTACGTGTCGCGCGGTGACCAGATGCAGTTCAGGGACGATGCGGTCTCCAATGGCTTGGGTCCGCCGACGCGCCTGGAACTCACCTTCGGCGTCGTCTTCGCCGACATCGACCTCGACGGACGGCTCGACGTGCTGGCGGCCAACGGCCACCTCGAGGACGACATCAACCGGGTGCAGAAGACGCAGTTCTACGAGCAGCCGCCGCGGCTCTACTGGAACTGCGGGGCCGAGCAGGCCACCGAGTTCGTGCCGGTGGCCGCGGAGAACGTCGGCGCCGACTTCTCGAGACCGCTCGTGGGCCGCAGCCTTGCCGTCGCCGACATCGATGGCGATGGCGACCTCGACTGCCTCATCCCGGCCAGCGGCGGCCGGCCGCGCCTCCTCAGGAACGACCAGTCGCTCGGCCATCACTGGCTGCGCGTGAAACTCGTCGGTGACGGGGCGAATCCGGAGGCGATCGGAGCCGTCGTCGGCCTGCGACGAGCCGCACCGAACGACACCACCGGCACCCAGGTGCGCCGCGTGAGCCCGACCCGCGGGTACCAATCGCAGAGCGAACTGCCCGTCACGTTCGGTCTCGGTGAGGACCCCGACACGGGCACGGTCACGGTCCGCTGGCCGGATGGAACCGTGAGCGAGCACGTCGATCTCGCGCCCGACCGGCTGCACGTCATCCGCAGGTAGACCGCAGGCATGACTCGGTCGTCACCCCGTGGCACTCTGGCATGAACCCGCGCTGGGCCATCGGCATCGGTGCCGTCGCGATCGGCCTCGCCCTCGTGGGGGCCTGGCGCACGCGCTCATCGCCCCAGCCACAGCGGCTGCCTTCCATGCCCACCGCCACTACCCGTCCGCAGCCTGTTCCCCGAACCGACGACTACGTCGGGTCACAGGCCTGCGCCGAGTGTCACGCCGACATCGCGTCGTCCTTCGCAGTCCACCCGATGGGCCGTTCACTCGGGGAGACGGCGGCCGTTGAACGGATCGAGACGGCCGGTGCGGTGCGGGACCGCGAACGGGATTATCTCGTCCAGGAACGCGACGGGGCCATGGTGCACGTCGAGCGGATCGGGGACGATGTCGGCACGATCTGCGAGCAGGATGTCGCCATCCGATTCGCGCTCGGATCGGGTCGCCGGGGCCGCTCCTATCTTGCGGACCATGGTGGACGGCTCTTCCAGTCTCCCCTGGGGTGGTATACGCAGCGCGGCTGCTGGGACCTTTCGCCCGGCTACCGCGAGGATCGCACACTGCGGTTCGAACGGGCCATCGACGAGAGCTGCCTCTACTGCCACGCGGGTCGGCCCGAGTCGGCCGTGCCTTCGACGACGCACGCACCAGGCCGCTTTTCACGGCGGGTCTTCGCGGAACAGGCGATCGGATGCGAGCGCTGCCACGGTCCGGGTGGCCGGCACGTGACCCGCATGCGGGAGGCCGGGCCGGACGACCGGATCACCGACACCGCGATCTGCAATCCAGCCGACCTCGATCCGGCCCGCCGCGAAGCGGTGTGCGCCCAGTGCCATCTCGCGGGCGAGGCGGTGATCCCGCGATACGGCCGAGGATTTTTCGATTTTCGCCCCGGCGACCTCCTCGACGACACGCTCGTCGTGCTGGTCCGACCCGACGCGGACGCTCGAGCGGCGGTCAGCCACGTGGAGCAGATGCGTGCCAGCCGCTGCTTCACCATGAGTCAGGGTGCGATGGGCTGCACGTCGTGCCACGATCCGCACTCGACCCCCCGGCCCGAGGGCAGGGACGCCTTCTACCGGGAGCGCTGCGCCGCATGCCACGACGCCGACGCGTGCACAGAGTCGCCGTCGCGCCGCGAGTCGGTCGACGGCGGCTCGTGCATCGCGTGTCACATGCCTTCGCGATCCACCGACGACGTACCACACACGGCGCTCACGGACCATTCGATTCCCCGGAGACCGATCGTGGGCCCGCCACCGGCGCCGCCGCTGCCCCCTGACAGGCTCGTCGTGTTTGACGACGGCGGTGGTCGGCTCCCAGCCTGGGAGTTGGATCGGGCGCTCGGGCTCTGGAGTGCGACCGCGGCGCTGCGGCAGCGAAACCCCCAGCTCGCTGCCGAGGCGACGGCCCGACTGCTCGGCGCTGCCGGCGATCGGCCGGCTGCGACGGGCGTTCCCGACCTCATCGCCGACGACGTCCCCGTGTTGCTCGCCCTTGGCCACCTCTTCGCGGCTACCGGCCGTGGTGCCCTGGCCCGAGGATGCTACCTGCGAACGCTCGACCTCGTCGCCGACGAAGAGGCGGCGCTCGCAGGCCTCGCCGACCTCGCACTCGGTGCCGGTGATGCGGCCGCTGCCCTGACGTATGCCGATCGGTTGGCCGCCTCGAGCCCCATGATCGCCGAGGTGCACGCGCGCCGGGCGGTCGCACTCGCCCGACTCGATCGTTGGTCCGAGTGCCGTGAGGCTGCCGAGAGGGCTGTCGGCCTCGATCCCACGGTGGCCAGGACGCGGCGACTGCTCATCGAGGCCTGCCGTCGAGCTGGCGACGCCGCTGCGGGCGCCAGGGAGGACGAACGGCTGCGTCGCCTCAACGCGGCGGCTGGATCGGCTCCTGCACCGTGATCACCCGATCGACGGCGACGTCGTCGATTCGCTGCACGGTCCCGTTCGGCCAGACGACCTCGACATCGCACGGGGACTGCCAGTCGCCGAGGCCGAAGGAGAGCAGCGGCTGATGGCTGCTCGCGTAGCTTGTGCCGCCGCAGAGCTGCTGGACCAACGTCCGCTCCCCGGCGGTCACGGTGACACGGCAGCCGATCCCACGGCGGTTGCTCGCCACGCCGACGAACGCACAGCCGAGGAAATGCCCCCGCTCAGACCGGTTTTCCAGCAGCGCCGTGGGCGTGTTCTGGTGGACGACGACGGCATCGAGGTCGCCATCAGCGTCATAGTCCGCCAGCGCCACGCCTCGGCCCACCTGCTTGCGGGCAAAGAACGCGCCAGCCGCCTCGCTGCAGTCGTGCCACCGTGAGCCTCCCCACGTGAAGAGCTGCGGCATCATGAGAAGCTGTGGATTACCAGGATAGTTCTCGATATGGCCGTTGGCGACGAGAAGTTCCATCCGACCATTGAAGTCGAAGTCGGCCATCGCGACGCCGAAGCCGAGCCGGTCGAGCGTCGGCACGTGAAGGCCCGTACGGCCCGTGACGTCCTCGAATCCTGCCGCCCCGAGGCCCCGGTAGAGCGTGTTCGATTCGTCGTAGAAGTGGGTGAGATACAGGTCGAGCACGCCGTCGCCATCGTAATCGCCCGCGGCGACACCCATGCTCGCCTGGGCCTGACCGTCGCGATTCACGGCGCAGCCGAGGGCGAGACCAACCTCGTCGTAGGTGCCGTCGGCACACCGTCGGAACAGGAAGTTGGGCTCCGTGTCATTGGCGACGTAGATGTCGGCGAGCCCATCGGCTGTGAAGTCGGCGACCGCCACGCCGAGCGCCTTGTTGCCCGGGCCGTGGAGGCCCAGCGCAAGGGCGGAGGCCGTGAAGGTGCCGTCACCCTCGTTGACATAGCATTCGTCCGGCACCGCCTCGATGTCGCGCGGATGGCAGATGCGCGGCTGTCCGGCGGCATTCCGGCAATCGATCGGATCGCGGGGGTCGTAGTCGAGGTAATTGCAGACGTAGAGATCGAGATCACCGTCGGCGTCGAGATCAGCCCACGCAGCCGACGCACTCCAGCGCGGATCGCCGACGCCAGCCTCGACCGTCACATCGATGAACGTGCCGTCCCCGAGATTTCGATAGAGCGTGTTGGCCCCGACGTTCGTCACGTAGACATCGTCGAAGCCGTCCTCGTCGAAGTCACCGATCGCCACCCCTTGCCCGTACGCCCGCTCGTCGATGCCCGCGGGAAGAGAGACGTCGACAAAGCCTTCAAGGCCACCGTGCCGGAAGAGCTGATCGCCCGGCTGTGCCGAGCGGTCGGCGGCCGTCGGATCACCGCCCTGCACGAGGTACAGGTCCCACCGACCGTCACGATCGAAGTCGAGCCAGCCGGCCCCGCCTCCGATCGCCTCGACCATCAGCGACTGTCCGGCTTCGCCATTGGCGTAGACGTGCTTGAGGCCACGAGATGCGGCGACGTCCTCGAACGAGGGACAGAGTGCCGGTCCGTTCTGACGACTGGCTTTCGTGGATGGCTTTGAATCGACCCCGAAAAGGGGCGATGAAGATTTCACGCGATCACGCGTGACAGGCTGAGTCGCCTCACGGCCGCAACCGGATGCGACACCGGCTAACGCAACCGATGAGATGATCCATCGGATTCCCATCGCAGGCGCTCAATGCGAGTCCCACACGAGCGGCACCACGAAGTCGCGGCCGTGACTTCACACGACGGACAGGACAACCGGTCAGTTCGCTTCGCCACCGCGAATTGTCGCGAGCGAATATCGGACGAGGTTATCCATACTCTCGTTATAGAACGTGACGCTACCGTCCGCCTGGGCGGCATGGGCACCACCTGGATGCTCGCTACTCCATCCGGCGCACCTGCGGTCGCCAAACCCCTGCAACCATGCCGGATTCTTGTTGTTGAGCGGATTGCGCAGCGAGTGGACCGTGCCGATCGGCGCCACCCACGTCGCACATTCATCCGCGTTGGAGTTATCCCACACGTTGTTGTTGTAGCCACGCCAGTGCATGTTCTCGAAGACCGCGATCGTCTTCGACGTGCCATCCTGAATCGACGTCAGCAGTTTCGAATCGGCATACTGGAAGACGCCGTTGCAGTTCACCTGCTCGAGCAGGGCCTGCTGATTGACCCAAGGCGTTCCCGCCGACCCCTTCACAAATCGGCTCGGGGTCTGCGTGTCGGGGAAATCCGGGACGTTTCCGCAGTCCTTCCAGCCACCCCAGATATGCCCCAGGCTGCCGGAGTAATCCATCCTCGGCGCATTTGGGACATCGCCTCCGCCGGCATTGATCGTCCACATCGTGCGGCGCGGAGCCTGAGGATTCGAGGGGCACATGAGCGACGAGATCATCGTTTGGCTCGCAGCGAGGTTTTCACCGGTGTTCGTGTTTTGGGAGAAATCAAAACGGTCGTACAACGCCTGCTGCTCCATCCCGGGCAGACACATCACGACCCACGAAAATGCACCACCTGACGAAAGATTCCACTTCGCGATGCCGGTGTTCGCGCCGCCGTTGGCTGTCATCGGATCCTTGCTGAATGGCAGTTTTTCCTTCTGCTGCGACGCCACCGTTTGAATCGCAAGCCCGAGTTGCTTGAGGTTGTTGCTGCAGTTGCTGCGCCGAGCGGCCTCTCGGGCGCTCTGGACGGCCGGGAGCAACAGGCCGATCAGCACCGCGATGATCGCGATCACGACGAGCAGTTCGACGAGCGTAAACCCGCTCCTTCGACAACGGGCCCCGACCTTCGTGCATGTGCTCATGATCACGCCCTCTCTGGATAAAAAATCACTCTGCGATAGAAGAAGAGACGCTGGGATCCCGACTGCTCGACCGACCGACTAGGGAATCTCGATATTGATCGTGTTCGATCCGGTGGCGACATCGACCTGTTTGGGAGATGTCTCCGCCGACTTGTACTCGTCAGGGAAAGCGGCCTCTGGACCCGGCGGTGGCCCGCCCGCTCCGGACGTGTAGCGGGCGTCAAGTTCCTGCTGCGACGCTCCGTCGAGTTGCGAGAGCACGACCTTGTACGCCCCCGCAACCGCTCCGCGTTTGTTCGTGGCACCGCTCGTCAGGACGTACCGCCCGTCTGCGTCAACGTTCCCACTGGCGATGGGGCGCGACGGCTCCGTCGGCATGAACGTCACCTGGACATTCTGGACCGGCTTTCCCCCCACCGTGACGATTCCCGACACAGGATGCACGGCCGGACCACTTTGTCCGCAGCCGATCAACGCCGCCACGCTCAAAACCCAGGCGACGCAGAAACGTCTTTCAATCATGGTGCCCTGTTACTGGTGACGATCGGAAGTCCCCCAAACGCAGACGGCTCTCGCCACCCCTGCGTCTCTCACCCATATTTCACCATCTACTGGGTGTGCGGTCAAGTTCACGGTATGCCAGGTCATCGGCCGGCTCTACGTCAAAAGCGACAGGAGCCGCACTCACGGCCGGCCGCGAGGGCTGGCCGGCCCCCCGGGGTGGGTCTGCGCGGCGTCTCCCATGCGAGCACTCAGGCGATCCGCCACCCGGTCTGCACCGCTACCCCGGATGAACCGCTGCACGCGTGAGAGGACCGCCGGCGGCACGGAGGCGATATCAGGCTGCTCCAGGATCGCCCGCCGCAAGGCACGTCCTTCGGCGGCGAGGGTGGCCTCTGGAGCCGCCGCATCCGTTCGCCCCAGCGTTCGCAGCACCTCGGCGAGCTGATGCCGACTGCCGAAGTCGAACGGATTGAGTTCGAGTGCCCGACCATACGCGGCCTTGGCCTCCTCGGACTCACCTCGAGCCGCGTGCGTCCATCCCTTGAACCGCCAGAATCGATTGTCGTCACCGTAGCTCGCCGGCACTTTCGCCAGGAGGCTCGTCACCTCGTCGATGTCGCCCTCGGTCGATGCGGTCTGCAGGAAGTAGGCGAGCAGCTCGGGGTTCGTCGGAAACCGTTGCAGGAGCGCCCGCAGGCGTTGGTCATGCGACGTCGATCGGACCGATCCGTCCTCGGCGTCGGCCTCCGTGTCACTTCCGCCGGCATCCTCGATCGATCCATCGAGGCCGCGGGTGGCCACGTCGCCTCGCGCAGCCGCCACCAGAAGCAGCTCCTCGTCAGGATGATGCTCGAGCCACCGTGTCGTGACACTCGTCGTGTTCGAGAGCGTCAGCCAATCGCTCCCCACCAGGTAGACGTAGGTTTCGGGGATGTCTCCACCGGCCGCGATCGCCCGCCGTGCCTGCTCGGCGACGCGAGTCCGCTGGAGCGTGACTGCATAGAAGAAGATGAGCCGCCGATGGGCAGGCCCACACGACGGGGCGAGGGCGAGGATTCTCTGGCAGGTTTCCGCGGCCGCGAAGGGTCTCGCAAGATCGCCGAAGAGCATGTCCACACGCTGGAGCAGTGCCTCGACCGCACGTGGATCGTCGTCGGGGATGTGGCCGAGATACTCGGCCGCCCTGTCGATGGCCTGGCGGCCGACCGCCGCCTCGGCGGCGTACAGAATCGGATCGCCGGCCCGCGAATCGAGGTCCGACCAGGCCGTCGCCAGCCGCTCCAGTTCGACCCAGTTGCCGAGCACGCGGGCCGCACGGCAGGCCTGGCGCAGGCGTTCGCACTGCATCTGCTTCCAGCCGCGATGCACGAGCAGTCCGACCGCGACGACCGAGGCGACGACACCTACGATCATCAGCGACCGACGGAGCGTCATGGGGCCCGTCCGCCCGGAGGGCCACCGTCGCCGGCGGTGATCACCGGCACCACGTTTTTCGACGGGTCGATGTCGAAGACCTGTCGGGCCCGGGGATCGGCGACCAGCACGTTTCCATCCCGCATCGCGAGGCCCACGGGCCCCACGAGCGGCAGGCCTTCCACCCACTTCTCGGGCATGCCGTCAGCCGACACCCGCCAGATGCAGTGGGCGTAGTTGTCGCTCACGTAGGCCACGCCGGCGTCGTCCACCACGACATCGTGCGGAAACGAAAAGGCCCGCGTCGTCACGACCGCCTCGACAGTGCCGTCGGCGGCGACACGCACGAGCGGCGCCTCGCCCGACGCTGCCACCACCCACAGCCGGTCCTTGCCATCGACGAACAGGCCGCGCGGGGCTGCCAGCGTCGTCACTTCCACCGGCTCGGACTTCCCGGGATCGATCCGCCACACCCGCTGCGTCTCGAGATCCGAGACGAAAAGCCGTCCGGACGAGTCGATCGCAATGTCGACCGGGATGCCGATCGCACCGGCCGTGAGCGGCTGGGGTTCACCCTCCGTCGGAATCCGGTAGACCTCCCGCGTGGCCGAATCTCCGGCGTACACCGTGCCGTCGGGCGCCACCGCAACCGCGCGGACCGCGTTGAGCGGCGTGCGAAATCGTTTCGAGCCGACCGCGAGGGGATCGATGCGGCCGGCCGTGACCTGCCAGAGACCGGGCAGCAGCCGATCGGCAACGACGAGCGTGCCGTCGCGGGCGGCGGCCACTCCCAGCGGGTACTGGAGACCGGCACCCACCTGGTCGGCGGTCGCTGCGACCGACGGAGCGGTCGTCTCGTCAGCACGCGCGTGCCCTACGAACGCAGCGACCACGCATGCCACAACTGTGGTTCGCACGGCGCATCGATGAATCCAAGAGCGCATCCGCGACATTCTCCAGAAGAGGCTCGCAAGCCTACCCCAACCAAACACCCTGGCCCAAGCGAGCTGACAGAAGGGAACGCCGTGCAGGGGTCGGGCGGCGATTCCACTGCTTGCACCCGCATTCGCACGCCTGGAGGCGTGCGCCACAAGAGGCAGGCGCAAGAGGCAGGCGCAAGAGGCAGGCGCAAGAGGCAGGCGCAAGAGGCAGGTACAAAAGCCAGGTACAAAAGCCAGGTACGGGCGGCAGGAGCAAGGGGTAGGTACGAGGGGCAGGTACGAGGGGCAGAAAGCAGGGCTCGAGCGGGAAACCACGCTTATTCGTTCCGCGAGCGGGCTCCGAGCGCGGGCGATCGCCAGAAGCCGTCGCCCTGGGTGCGCGTGTGGTAGCGGCTGATCTGATCGCGAGCCGATTCGGGCTCGGGCGGTGGATCATCGGGCGCGGGAGGATATGACCGCATCGAGCGGAAAGGCAGCGGCTCGACCGACTGGCCTTCCGCCGTGGCGAGGTTGGCATCCTTGTCCCAGCCGACGCTCGTCAGGAGAAAATCCCGTCGCCAGCCGGGAGGGCAGGGGGGACCGGTTTCGAAACGCAGCGTCATCTCGTCACCGGCCGCCATGATGACGAGGGCGTCGTCGGCCGTCGCCACGAGGTCGCGCACGTCACCATAGCGCGTGAAGCCACCGAGCATCGGCGGCCATTTTTCGTCGTGCGAGACCTGGTCGTACTCGAAGCGCTCCGGCCCATCGGTGCCGTCGCGGACGACGCGCGAGAAGCCACGGCGATGGAGGTCGGCCGACGTGAGCGGCAGGGCATGCAGCCGCACCTCGGCCGGCTCCTCGCCGATCGCGAAGAACGCGTGGTCCCACCGGATGTCCATGCTCGTCTCGATCCTGATCCGCGGATCGGCCGGCACGAGCAGGCCCGCAAGGTCGATCGCGATCGACTTGGTCTTGCCGCCCGGAAAGCCCATGAAGGGCAGGACGGTCCGCCATCCGCCGTTGCCGTCTGGTACGGCGAGCGACGGCGGCACCGGCACGCCGAGCGACGGATCTCGATCGAGGGCAAGGTTGAGCCCGACGGTCGTGGGATACGTCCAGCCCGTGAGAAAGAGCGTGACGCGTTCACCTGCGGCGGCGTCCGGCCCCGCGTCGAGTTCGATCGCGTGGGTCGCGATGAGGCCCTGCCGACGCGACCGCTGTGCCGTGGGCGGGTAGACGCCATCCTCTGCCAGGAGCGCCGCGAGCACGTCACGGCCGCGGTCATCCTGCGCCGCGACTGGCGGGCGCGGCACACGCACGGTGTGCACACCGAGTGAGGCGATCTCCGCCGGCCCCACCTTCTCGTTCGATACGACCCGTACGTCCGCCGGGTGATCGACCGCGGTGAGGCCCACCTGATCGAAGTAGGCGGCCTCCCACAGCTCCTCGGTGACCTGCAAGACATACGCGCCGTCGCGAGGCTCGAGGTCGTCACCCGAAACGAGCAGGTGCTCCCACGGCCGCGCGGGCACGAGACTCCCCTCGCGTCGCTGCAGGCCGAGCGGCGCACCCCAAAGCAGGTCGGTGACGAAGACGTAACGCTCGCCGTTCCAGGCGTAGAGATAGGGGCACGAGCCGAGCAGGATCTGCTGCTCGCACACCACGACATCGATCGGCGGGGCGATGATGTTCTGCGGCACGCCGTTGAGCCAGAGCACGCGGACGAGATCGGCGGCGGAGCGGGGCCCGAGCCCGAAATGCGTCGTGCGCCGACGAACGAGCCGCGGCTGGTAGGACACGCCGGCCCGCAGCTCGAGAAGGCAGCCGAGGCCGTGGGCGTTGACGCGGCCACTCGGTGCAAACCCGGCCCCTTTCACCTGCTGTGCCTCGAGATCGATGTCGATCCAGTGGTGCACATTGCCCCCGTCGTTCACGAGCGTCACGATCCCGGCCGGCGTGGCCACGGCGAGGTCGAGATCGCCGTCGCCGTCGAGGTCGCCGACATCGAGGCCCCGAACGTCGGGTGCGACACCGGCCGCCTCATCCGCCACGACCACCGAGTCGCTCCTCCGCGCAAACGCTCCGTCGGGCTCTCCCCGCAGGATGTCCAGTCCCGCCGCGCCGAACGTCGCCAGATCGAGGGCGCCGTCGTTATCGGAGTCGAAAGCCATGAGCCCCACGTTCGGTATGCGAGCGACCGCGACGGGTGCCTCGGTGCGGAGCACGCCCGTCGGCGAGCGGCGCGACGGGATGCGCACGATGCCCGACGATCCGCTCGCGACGATGTCCCAGGCGGCGTCGGCATCGGCATCCACCACCTCGACGGCGGTGGCTGCCGCGTCGCTCAAGGAGTGGAAGCGGTACTGCCCGTGCCGCAGGTTCTCGAGCCAGCCGCAGCCAGCCGTGCCGGCGATGACCACATCGACGTCCACGTCGCGGTCGAAGTCGGCACACACCAGCCCCGCGACGTCGCCGCACGTGTCGCGGCCGACCACCGAATCGGCCGCGCGGAAGCCCGCGCTCCCGAGACTCGTCAGCACCCGCACGCCCGCCGCGTCGGCGACCACGAGGTCGAGACGACCGTCCGCATCGAGGTCGGCAGGCGTGACGGCACCGACCGGTTCGGCCGTTGGCTGAGGAAACGCGAATGCCCGGAGCGTGCGGCTTCCGTCCTCCGCGAGGAGGTTTTCGAGGCACGTGATGCCATTCGCACCGAACACGACGAGATCGAGGTCGGCCGCGGGGCAGGCCCGTGGCGCTGCCGTCGTGCCGTCCGCGATCGGACGCACGTCCGCCTCCGGCCGACGCGCCTCGTCGAAGTCGAGATCGAGATCGGCGGCAAAGAGCCCGACCGTGCCCGGGGGGACGGCGGCATCGAAGAGCGGCGCCCAGCGGCCTCCCTGAAGACGCCACGCACGAACGGCACCGTCGAACGCGGCGACGACATCGAGACTGCCGTCGAGGTCAAGATCCTCGAGCACGACCGCGACGGGCGACTCGCCGTCGGGCACTGCCGGGCCGTCGCCGCGCACGAAACGCACCGGGATTGGCGGCACCGCCGGCGGCCGATCGAGCCCGAACCGTTGAAGCACGTCGCTCGCAAGAGCCGGCTGCACGAACTCGAGCGGGTGCGGATCGACCGCGCGCCGGTCGGCCTCGCTCTGCGGTGCGAGGAGATTCGCGCCCGATCGCAGCCGGCCGGAGACGATCGCCGCTTCCCCGCGGCGGGCTGCCGCCGCAGCCTCGTCGAGCAGGGCACGCAAATCCGCACGCGCAAACGTCGCGATCGTGGGCGCGAAGGGCGCGACCGCGGCCCAGCGTGCCTCGATCGCCTCGGCCAGCGGTTCGTCAGGTCCGGCCGCTTCGAGACGGGCAGCGGTCGCACGCATCCACGTCACCGTGAGCCAGACGTTCGCGGGTGCCAGGGCCATGGCCCGCTCGAGGGGCTCGAGCGTCGCCGCAGGACGACCCTCGGCCCTGGCCTCCTCCGCCTTCCAGAGGCCGTACCAGCCGGCCGGATCGGTCGGCGCGTCGCGCGTGATCTCGGAGAATCGCTCGTGGGCCGCCGCGCGATCTCCAGCCGAGACCGCAAGGAGCGCGGCGAGCCAGCGCCACTCCGTGCCGTCCCCCTCGATCTGACGCACCCGCTCGACCCGTGTGGTCGCCACGCGCAGCCGCGCCGCGTCGGGCACGTCGACGGGGAGCGCGAGGAGCGACGCGATCGCCAGGTTCCGCATCGCGAATGGGTCGCGAGGGAGCGCGGCCCCGATCTCCTCGAGAAGCGGCACGGCCCGGTCGAGCGACTGGTTCTCCAGCAGCGCGAGCGCCGTGTGCGCGCGGGCGACGAGCGCCTCCGCCTCGGCCACCGTCCGCGGTCCACGCTCGGTCGCGCACGAGCGCACGACGACCGCGCCGAGTACCGCCGTGAGGAGTGCGGCCAACCCGATCAGCCACCGCGCACGGCTCCGGCCTGCGCGGATGGAGGCAGCCCCGTCAGTCGCGGACACGCGCACCTCCCTCGCGCCCCGCACGCGAGATCGCCGCATGCAAGCGGTCGAGCGCCGGGTGTTCCGGAATGAGCGACTCGAGATCGGCGACCGAGCGCCGCGCCTCTTCGACATCGCCCGCTGCGAGGAGCAGCTCAGCGAGGCGCACGCGGTCGTCCCCCGCCAAGGGTGCTAGCGCGACTGCGCGGCGCAGGGAGTCCGCGGCCTCCGGACTGTCGAGCTGCTGCTGGGCGAACGCAAGATCGCTCCAGGCCGACGCGTCGCTTGGCCGCAGCCGGGTCGCGGCGGCGAAATCGGCGGCTGCCGAGGACCAGTCCTCGCGCAGGAGCCGGGCCGCACCGCGCAGTTTGAGCACTTCGACCGTCGGCGGGTGGCGATCGAGCCAGCGCGTCGTCGTCACGACGGCTGCCTCGGGGTCACCGGACTGGATCTGACACCTGGCCAGATCCGCGGTAAACGTCCAGTCATCGGGGTGCCGCTCGGCGAGCCGCGCGAGGGTCTCCACGGCACCCTCTCGATCGATCCCCGGGGCCGAGAGGGCGAGATCCGCGATGCGATGGGGATCGACCCGTCGTTCGCGGACTCGATCCCGAAACGCATCCGGCCACGATGTCGCGTCCATCGCCAGGCCTCGGCACGTCGCCAGCACCCGCTCGGCGGCGTCGTGATCCCCGGCTCGATAGAGGAGCCTGGCGAGCAGTTCGTGCACACCTCGGTGGAGCGGCGCGAGGCGTGCGGCGTCGGTGGCCGCACGGCATGCCGCGCCCAGGTCGCCGAGTCGTTCCCGACACAACGCGATCAGCGCGAGGCGGTGCGCCTCGTGGATCGGCTCCTCGGGCGAAAAGCCGACGGCCTCGAGAGCGGCCCGCGGCTCATCGCGGGCCAAGAGGAGTTCCGCGAGACGGAAGCGCGGTTCGGCCGCGTGTCCATCGGCCTCGACGGCCTGGCGGTACAGGTCGACGGCCGCCTCCGGGTTGTCCCGCTCGACACACCCGGCGAGGAGGTATGCCCATGCGACCTCGGCGGGCGCCCGCGTTCGCGCGCGGCGGTAGCACGCGGCAGCTTCGGCACGGCAGTCGTGGGCGTCGAGCGCGATGCCGTAAAGCCCCCACGACGCCGCCGAACCCACATGATTCACGACGTCGGCACGCGACTGCTCGAGAACCGCCCGCACCGCGGGATCGAGCGACGGATCGACAGGGGGCACGACCTCTCCGCAGCCCGTGCAGAGACTGGCGGCCGCCATCCAGGCGCTGAGAGTCCGCATGCTCATCGCTCACCCGTCTCCTCATCAGCGCGCGGCACGCCGTCCGTGGCGGGCCGATCGATCTCGTAGATCCGATCGACGGCACCGCCCGCGTGCCGGGTCATCGAGCCGTCGGGCCACGCGACCTCGATCCGCTCCACCATGCGGGCATCGCCCACGCCCACGTGCACGACCGGCTCATGAGACGAAAGATAGCCCATCCCCGGCTGGAGGAGCCGACGAACCGACCGGCCGGGCGTCACGACGGTGACCACCGCGCCGATGGCATCGCGTCGGCCGCATTCCGGAAGCCGTGCCCGGACCCGCACCCAGTGCCCCTTGGCAGCCTTGTTGGCCAGCACGAGCAACGGCTCTCCCGTCCGGTTCACCACGATGTCGAGATCGCCATCCCCGTCAAGATCACCGGTGGCGAGTCCGCGCGCGATGCAGGCTTCGTCGAGCGGTCCAGCCAACCTTCGATCCTCGCGGAAGCGGCCGAGGTCGTTGAGCAGGATCTGGCCTCGCTGGCGATACGGTTCCCAATACGGGTGCTCCGGGGCTCCCGCGTCCCGCTGTACGCGTCCCGAGACGCACACGAGATCCGGATCGCCATCGTGCTCGACATCGAAGGCCGCGACACCGAAACCGGTGAAGGGCAGTGTGGCCGCGGCGAGTCCGGCCGCCGCGGTGCGATCCTCGAACGCGCCGCCGCCTACGCCACGATAGAGGGTGTGGTATTCGCCTTCGAGGTGCGTGAGGAACAGGTCCCATTCGCCGTCGGCGTCGATATCGTCGATGGCC
>JBJTBO010000516.1:0-9071 GCA_046091445.1 Planctomycetaceae bacterium
CCCACCGCGTCGGTCGGCACGATCGTGCCGTCCGGCGACGCCGTAGGGGGGCCGTAGGCGAATTCGACCGCCCGCGCCGCGGGCGGACCGCCGGTCGGATCGGCCGGGAGCTCGCGGAGCCGGCGATTCACGACCCGCGGACGCGCCGGCCCGCTCGCCGAGACGACCACGCTGCCGCCCGGACGCCGCGCCGACTCGACCCATGCAAGCGGCACGGGCACCTCCCCGACGAACGGGACGCCGCGGGACGCGCGAATCCGTGCCTGGCCCGCGATCGGCGGCGCGCACTCGACGAGCCACGATTCCGCGACGCCCTCCAGCGAGGCGCCGGGGCGCCGCGCGTCGGCGGGATCGAGCCGAGTCGCGGTCGCGACGATGGCGGTAGGCGACTGGACTCGCCACTCGAGGCCGTCGTCCATCGGCTCGGAGAAGTGGACGACCAGCGCATCGATGCCCCCCGCCTCGGCGCGACAGGTGAGCGAGAAGGTTTCGAGCAGCGTCTCGTCACGCACGTCGATCCGCGCCTCGACCCGCGCGTCGAGCGGGGGACGGCGACGCACGACGCGGGCCGGGCGATTCGGCGCCTGGTCGCCGGCGACGATGCGCCCGCGGAGCGTCCCATCCTCCACGAGCCGCGCCAGGCGGGCATCCACGGGAAACCAGCCGACCGGTTCTCCGGCGATCTCCACGACCGCGTCGGGGACCGTGCGAAAGTCGAGCACGGCCGTATCCGCCAGCTCCCCATCGAACCGCACCATGTCGATGTCCGCCGTGGTGAAGGGAGCACCCGGCGGAATACCGGCACGATGGCCGCTGACGCGCAGGCCGAGCCCGCGATTCGCCGTCGCCCCGACCGCCAGGCCGACACGCAGCGCGCTTTCGGCCTCCGAGCGGACGACCCGCCAGTCCACGGCATCACCCGCGGCGGGCGGCCGCGCGACGCCCCCCTCGGCCGCTCCCGCCACCGGCCATTCGACGAGATCCACGGCAACGATGATCCATCCCGGAGCGATGCGCGCGCTGACGTCGAAGACCTCCCCATCCAGCACGCGCAGGTCACAGGCGGCCCGACCGAGCACGGCACCGGAGGAGATCTCCACGGTCGTGACGCGAGCCACCTCCAGCGCGGGCGTGCGCGGCGCGACGTCGAGGGTGACGATGGCCGCGGGTCCCTGCTCCTCGACATGGAACATCGCGGGCCGTCGTGATTCCGTGGCGCGCGACGTGATCCGCGAGGGCAGCGGCCAGCCCTGGGCGGCCTGGGGCGAGACCACCCGGCTCTCCTCCACGTCGAAGCCGGTCACGGCGAGCACCGGATCGACGACCACGAGCATGCCGCCGCGGACCCAGCGCTGGGCGGATGGACGCACGAGCGGCAGGCGTCGCGCCCGCCCGCTCGCGGGCGCGATGCCGGAGAGCAGGAGCGGGGTCTCGCGCCCCTCGAGCCTCGCGGGAACGGCGATCGAGACCGTTCCCTGACCGGTGGAGCGAAACTCCAGCGGTTCGCCCGAGCCGACGACCTCGACGGCCGTGACGACGAGGCCGGGATCGTGGTCGAGTTCGATCGCGGCCCCGGACCACGACGCCGCGGGTTCGATGACCGCCTCCACGGCCGTCTCGCTGCCGCGGATGACGTGCTCGCTCCACCGGCCGACGCCGGTGAGTCCCCGGTCGACCGGGCGGATCGTCAGCACGGCATCCGTTCCCGGCCCCAGCTCGATCCGCCAGTCGGCGTCGGCGTCGTCGGGGCCGCGCAAGACGGCATGGCGGGCGGCCTCCTCGGACACGAGCGGCCGCAGGTCCGCCGGCAGGCGCAGGCGGATGTCGCTCGCGAGCGCGGGCACGAGCGGCACGCGATACCGCGATGCCCCCTCGACCACCGGCCGGCAGGAAAACGATGCGGTGAAGGCGCCCGGTTCCGGCACAAGCAGGGCGAACCGGCCATCGGTGGCCGCGAACACGAGCCCGTCGACCCCACCCGGTCCGATCACGCGTGCGATGCTCGCATGCGCCGGAAACGCACCGAGCGGCAGCGCGGACGACACCGCCGTGGTCCCGGCGCCCACCGTGACCACGAGTGTGCCGACGAGCCCGCCGCGTTCGTCGATCTGGATGTCGTACCGGGCCGTATCGACCAGAGGCGAAGGCTGCGACGCCGGTTCCCGGCCCCGTGCCGCCTCCACCCTCGCGACCGCCGCGTCGAACTCGGCCAGCGGCATCGGCACGTAGCGGACGGGCCCGAGGGACACCTCTCCGATCCGCTCTCCCGGCACGTGCACCCGGTGAAACTCGAGGAGCGAAGGCTGCGGCGGCGGAGCGGCGAGCGCGACGAGCGGCACGACCGTCACGACGACGGCGACGTGCACGGCCCGGGCGAGGCGGAGGCGCCTCATGATGCCGACCTCCCTGCGGCGGTGAGGCCATCTGACTCCTCGCGGGACGTGGGCGCGACGATCAGCGAGGGCGGCGGCGTCGGCGCACGGACAAGCGAGCTCGGAGTCGGGAGGATCACCTGGGCTTCCGCCGGCTTCCGGTCGCGATCGAGCCAGCCGCGCAGGGCCCACGCCACCACCGCGAGCGCCGCGCCGGGTGCGGCGGCTCCGATGGCGAGCGGCGCGGCGTCGCTCGCGGCGGCCGCCGCGAGCGCGAGCGTGCCGAGCACGGGAACCACGACCAGCGGACGCCGCAGGGCCGGCACGTAGGCGAGCGCGAGCCCGGCTGCCAGTGCGAGACCCGAGGCCACGAGCACCGCGCACCACGTGGGCACGACCAGCAGGGTCACGGAGCCCGGCGGTCCGACTCCGGAAAAGACCGAGCGGTTCGCGGCGACCGGGGGCTCGCCCCCCACGAGTGGCTCGTCGCGGCCCATCGGACCGGCCGTCGCGGCGCGGGCGATCCATGCGCCCAGACTGCCGGCCGAGACGACCGGTACCTGCTCGAATCCGGCCGCGCCCCAGCGCCACTGCTGCTGTGCGGTCCATCGTCGCGGCGCGGCGAGGACATGCTCGTCGGGTCGCACGACGACCTCCCAGTAGAAGCGCCGCTGCGTGACGCTGCCCGCGAAGGTCGGGGGCCGGAGCTCGATGCGATCCGGCATGCCCAGGAGCGTCGCGAGCCGTCCCCACCCCGCCTCGCGCGGCACGGAGGTGCGCATCTCGAGCAGGCGACGGCGTCCCGCAGGCAGCCGGGGCAGATCGAAGACGAGCGAATCCTCGCCCCGACTCGTCGCCGACAGCGGGACTCCATCGAGCGTGACGTCGCACTCCACGCCCTCCGCATCGCGACAGGGCAGGTCGAGCACGACGCGCTCGCCCGCGCCCACGAGCACGCAGGCTTGCATGTCCTCGCGCCGATCCGCCAGGAGCCGCGTCTGCAACCACGCCGCCTCGACGACGGTGCCGCCGGTGCTCACCCGCGGCCTCGAGACGAGCGCGAGGGGCACCATCTCCTCTCTCCGGACGGCCACCCAGCTGCGGAGTGCGTCGTCGCGGCAGCTGTCACGGCGCCAGGCGTCGCCCCGGACGTCGATGGCGAGGGTTTCGGACGGATCGATCGTGACGGTCTGCCGATCGATCCTCGCGCCGAGTGGGAGCACGAGCGGCAGGTCCGCCGCCACCGTGGTCTGCGGGCCGACCGGAGGCGTCGGAAGCCGGTAGCGGACCGTCAGCTCACCCGTGCCGAGCAGCGGCATGGCGAGGATCGCCCGCACCGTGCGGAACGCCCCGCGCGGCCCCTCGCCCGCGCCGGGCTCGCTCAATTCGATCGGGTCGAGCCGCAGGTCCTCCTGCCGCAGCTCCAAGGTGCCGGCCGCCGCGATCGCCTCGGGCACCGAGAGTTCGACGTACTCGAGCGGCACGTGCACGACCTCGAGACGGATGGTCTCGGCCACGGTCATCTCGGGAGACTCGACCTCGACCTGCGCCGCGACGACCGCGTCGACACGCCGCGAGAGGAACCGGCGGGTTCCCGAGAAGCTCCCCTCGCCGGCGTCAAGCCGATACACGAACGCCGTGCGATCGGCATCGCCACGCGCCTGCCCCCCCGCTGCCTGACGCATCAGTCCGGTGCCGGTGAGCGGGTCGGGCAGGATCTCGATGTCACTGTCGGCGGAGATGAGGACGGTGGCGGGGCCCACGAGATCCGCCTTCGGCTGCGGCAGCGTCCAGGCGAGCCTGCTTTCGGCGCGGTCGATGGTGCGGCTGGCCCGGACGTCGAGCACCGCGTCGCCGGCGAGCGCCTGGAGAAACGGAATGGTGACCCTGCCGCCCTCGACCATCACGGCGGTCGTGTCGACCAGGCCGGGAGGACCGACGTCGTCGACACCCCAGGCCGGATCGATCGCGAGCGTGACGCCGGTCACCGGCGCGCCGCGTGCGGCAACCCGCAACCGCGCGAGCAGGCCGATGCGGGTCGCGCCCACCTCGTAGCGATATTCGGGCTCGATCACGACGCGGCTGCGACGCGGCTGCACCCGCACCGGCAGCGATGCGGGCTGCGAATCGTAGGCGAAGGCCGCGATGAACCCCGGCCGCCGTGCGGCCGGCGGCGGATCGACGCGCCGCAGCGTCGGAACATCGCCCCATTCGGCCCGCCAGTCCCCTTCCACCACCAGGCTGACGCGGCCCCACTGCCGCCACGCCGCCACCTGCGCGACGGTGAAGCCGATCGCCTCGAAGGACGAGCCGTTCGACGGGTCGATCGGCCGCTCGCACTCCAGTTCGATCGAGGCCCTGCCGTCCGGATTTCGGTCGATCCCCACGTCCACGTGGGGATTCGCCTCCGTGCCACCGCGCGCGAGCAGCGTGGCGGCGCCACGCACCGCGCGAAGGGTCGTGCGCGGCGGGAGGGTGACGCGCACCTGGCCCGTGTCGGGCCCGAGGTTTTCAAGCGACACGGTGGCCTCGATGAACGCGTTGCGACCGTCGACGCGCACCACGCTCTCGACGGCCGCCTGCGGCACCGCGTTCCACGACGCGACGCCGCTGCCGCGCTCGGCGAGCCGGATGCGGACCGGTCCTGCGACGCCGGTGATCGATGCGACACTCCCCTGCTCCTCCGCCCGCACGACGACCCGTCGCGGCGGCGGCGGCTGCACGGTGACCTCGGGATCGTCACCGGGAGAACGCACCTCGACGAGCGTGGTGTTGGATGGCGGCAGCTCGAGGGCCACCGCCGTGGAGCGGTCGTCGATCTCCGCGGCCACGCGGCCTTCGAGCACCAGCGTGTGCGACACATCCCCCTCCGCATCGAGCGGTGCGTCGAACCAGGCGCGGTAGCCGGCGCGATCCGGCAGCGTGTCGACCAGCATCCGGCCCGGTCCATCGTGCCGCGCCGGCGCCGTGAGCAGCAGGCCCGCGAGATCCAGCGGGACGTGCACCCAGCCGGCCCGCGTCTGCCGGACGGTGCACTCGACCGTCACCGGGCACGCGGCCGCATCGACCGCCCCGAGATCGATCCGGACCGTGACGCCCTCGAGGACGGCGGCCGGGGGCCGCACCGCGCCGGGCAGCCCCTCCTGCATCCGGAACAGTTCGACGAAGTCGCTGTAGCGAAACCCCGGCACCGGCACGAGACGGCCGGCGTCATCCTGCAAATAAAAGATCTGCGGCCCGACCTCGGTCACCCGCGGGGCGTCGCCGGCCGCCGCCGGGGCCGGGGCCACCGCCGCAGCCGGAGCGGTGGCGGGAGGATCCTGACCCGCCGCAACGCCCGCGAGCATGCAGGACGCCACCGCGAGCGTGGCCCCGCCGAGGCGGACGGCATGCCAGGCCTCTTCCGGGCATCGGCGCGCGCGCCGCGCACCTCGATCCCGTGGGCGGGCGGCCGGGTTGCGGGGGCGGAGGACCATGCGTGCTCGATCGCCGCTGATGGACGGGCTCGGTGCCGGGGGCGATGCCATCCGGCATCGCACGCGCCGTGTCCCGCTCCCCGTGACGGCGCCGACGACCCGTATCGAAGACTACCGCACGATCGTGCGCGACGCGCACACCTTCCGTAGTGTCCGCGGCCGGCATGATCCCCACAACCGGCACGATCGACAGACCCGTGCCGGGGCGTCGAAACGGGCGTATTCCGCCGGTCGGTGCCCGACGCCCTTTCCCCGCGACGTCACCGGAGCATGCCGCGGATCGACGTGAGCAGCTCCGGCGTGCAGGCGGCGATGAGCGCCGGATCGTCGAGCGGCGGCGTGTCGCACGAGGGTGTGCCGGCCACGAACGGCCCGACGACCCCGCCGGCCTCGCGCACGAGGAGCATTCCCGCGGCGACGTCCCAGCAGGCGATCCTGCGAACCCAGAACGCGTGCAGCCTTCCGCAGGCGAGCCAGGCGAGGTTGAGCGCCGTGGAGCCGGTGCGGCGCACCGAATGGAGGTGCGGCAGCACCGCGAGGAAGTCGGCGACCGCGGGTGCATCCGCCGTGACGCGTGGCGGAAAACTGACCGCGGCGATCGCATCGCCCGGGTCCGTCGCGGTGGCGGCACGCACCGGCCGCCCGTCGAGCGAGGCGCCCGCGCCGCGCCGCGCGGAAAAGCACTCGTCGCGGATCGGATCGTAGATCGTGCCCACGAGGAGGTCGTCCGCATCCGCGAGCGCCACCGACACGCAGTAGGCGGGAAAGCCGTGCACGTAATTGCTCGTGCCGTCGAGCGGATCGACGATCCAGCGCACGCCCGTGCCGGAGTGGCCCGCGTGTCCCGACGCGGGCCGCGGACCGCCGCCGTCGTCCTCCTCGCCGACGAAGCCGAAGTCGGGAAACGCCTCGCGCAGCAGTCCGCGGATCTCCCGTTGCGCCGCGTGGTCGGCCTCCGTGACGAGATCGCGCGGGCCCTTCTGGGACACGCTGAAGCGGCCGACCCACTCGCGGAGCACGCGACCGCCGGCGCGGGCGGCCTTCTCGCAGGCGGCGGCGTGCTCCGGTGTGGCGATGATCGGCATCGAAGGATCGGGTCGTGGGGCCGGCGGCGTCGGAGCGGGCGAGAGTCTACCCGCGTTCGTCCGCTCGCGCGCACTCCCGCCGCAGCGGCTCGCCCCGTGTGGGCGGTATCATGCGGCCGATGCGCCGCGTCCGCACGCCTCGCCCGAGCCTCCGATGCCGCCTGATCTCGCCCGCGCCGACTGGACCGTCACCGACTCCCGCGCGGTGCTCGTCACCCCGCGATCCCGGTGCGGCGCGGTGCGCATCGACCTCTGCCGGCCCGAAGGCGGGCTCGACATCGGGACGACGCGCGCCGCGGGTGACCGTCTCCTCGGGCTCGATCTCGGAGGTGCGGTCCGGCTCGCCGACGCCTGGGCGCGTGGAGGTGACCTGACGGCCGTCTACGAAACCGTCGATGCCCGGCAGGTGCGGGCGACGGCGATGTGGCGCGCGATCGGCGACGCGATTGGTGCCACCGACGACGTCGCCGCGTGGGAGGTGATCGTGTCGGCGCAGACGGCGCTCCTCGAGAGCGACGCGGCGCTGGCCGTCACCGGCGACGTGCTCGCGACGACGATCCTGCATCAAGCCGGCGGCCGCGCCTCGCCCGGTGCCGACCTGCCGTGGCACGCATCCTCTTCCGACGGGCTCGCGACCGCGCGGGCGATCCTCGTCCGCCGCGCGACCGCGACCGGAGCCGCGGCGTCGAGCGTGGTCGTCGCGTTGCACGATGACCACGGGGACGCGATCGCGGCGCGGATCGAAGACGGGCACGCGCGCATCGCCTGTCGCCTGTTCGGCGCGACGCTCGAGAAGGGCGTGCTCCTCCGCAGCCGCGTCATGGCCGCCATCGGGCCCGCGGACGACGACACCACGTGGGCCAGTCGCCTCGTCGACCGCTTCGCCGCCCTCCCACCGATGCTCGACACCTGACGCCCACGGCCGGGCGACGGCGTGCACGCGGCCCTCCGCCGCGCGGACCGGCGGGATTTTTGGCGTGGCGGTGGGCGGCGGGAGATGGGTACAGTGCCCCCATCTCCCCTGCGTTCCGGCCGCCATGGATGGGCTCGGCCGCCCGACCAGCGTGGCGTCGGCGCCTCGAACCGATGGAGCGGCACTGGCGTGGCAGACCTCGTCTTCGCATTCGACCCGGCGATCGACCGCCCGATCCCGTCCCCCGACGCGCTGCCCGCGGCCCACGCCGCGACGCTCGCGCGTGCCCCGCTCGACGCGCTCGGTGCGGCATTCGCCGAGGCCCGCCGTGCCGGCGCGGCGGCGGTGGTGATCTGCGGCCGCCTGCTCGACCCCGAACGCTCGAGCCCCGCGCAAGCGGCGGCGGTGCGTCGTCTGGTCGTCGACGCGGCGAGCGACGGCTGCCGGACGGTGGTCGTGATCGAAGACGCGACCGCCCGACCCGAACTCTCCCGCATGCTCGGCGACCCGCCCACGCTCTCCTTCGTGACGCCGGGGGCCGGCGTGGAACTCGACATCCACGGACTCGTCGTCGAGATCGTCTCCGCGTTCGACCCGACCGCCGGAGACGTCGCGACCGCCGACCTGACGGCCCCACGCCATCGTCGGCTCGTCGTCGGACATGACCGCGGCCTCTGGCAGGGAGAGTCGCCCGCGAACGCCGCCGACACGGACGAGCGGCCGACCGATGCCTACAGCTTTGCGGCCACGGCGGCGGCCGCGAACCAGCCGCACGCCTTCTGGGTGTGGGGCTCGCGCCGCTGCCAGATGCTGCCTCCCGGCGTCCACCACCTGCCGCCGCTCCAGCCGCGGTCGACGCACGAGGGTTCCGCCGGCGCCTGCTGCATCCTCAGCCTCGTGAGCCACGACGGCGCCGCGACGCTGGCGAGGCCCGAGTGGCGATCCTCGTGGCGCGAGCATCCCACCCAGCGTGTCGGCTGGCGCACGATCTCGGTCGAGTCGCCAGCGGGCGGCGACGAGGAACTGGCGACCGCGATCTGGGCGGCCCTCGAACGGCTCGTGCCCTCGGGCCGCACGACGCCGGGCGATCCCCCGGCCGCACTCGAACTGGTGCGGTGCGCCGGCGCCTGCGGCACGAGCGTGTCGCGCCGCGGGCGGGTCGGCGAGATCGCGGCCGAGACGCTCGCCCGCGTGCGACAGCTCTACGACGCCCGCACGTTTCCGG
>JBJTBO010000517.1:0-8741 GCA_046091445.1 Planctomycetaceae bacterium
GTGCGCGCCGCTCTTCGTCGCCAGCCCCGGATCCCTCGCCCTCGTGTCCGTCGTCGGCGCGACGACGGCGCTCTTCGCCGCGCTCATCGGCACGATGCAGAACGACCTCAAGCGGGTGCTCGCGTATTCGACGATCAGCCAGCTTGGCTACATGTTCGCGAGCCTCGGCACCGGCACGCTGCTCGGCTTCACCGCGGCCATCTTCCACCTCGTCACCCACGCCTGCTTCAAGGCGCTGCTCTTCCTCGACGCCGGATCGGTCATGCACGCGATGGGGGGCGTGATCGACATGCGTCGCTTCGGCGGCCTGCGGCGCGTCATGCCGATCACCGCCGCCACGTTCCTCGTCGGCTCGCTCGCCCTCGCCGGGGTGGCGCCCTTCGCCGGCTTCTTCAGCAAGGACGAGATCCTCGCCTCGCTGCACGCGCGCGGCTGGCCGGACGCGCATCACGGCCCGCACCACGAGCAGGGGCACGGCGCGGGCGCCGGCCATGCATTCGGGCCTGCCGCCCCGCACGGCGCGACGGCCGCGACCGCCGCCCCGGTCTTCCGCCTCGTCGCGGCGAGCCCCGCGCGGCAGGCCTCCCCCTCGGGGCTCGATGCGCTCGACTCGCCCGGCACGTTCCGAGTGCTTTTCTGGATGGCCCTCGTCACCGCCGGGCTCACCGCGTTCTACACGTTCCGCGCGGTGTTCATGACCTTCACGGGCCCCACGCGGATTCCCGAGGAGGCTGCGGGGCACGCCCACGAGTCGCCGCGGGTGATGACCGTCCCGCTCGTGATCCTCGCCGTGGCCTCCGGGCTCGTGGGGTGGTGGCTCTTCGGCACGCACACGCTCGCGAGCTTCCTCGCGGCCACGCCGTCGCTCGCCGCGCCGTCGGTCGCCGCCACGGCCGTGCCCCCGGCCTTCCATCTCGACCTCGCGCTGCAGGGCACGCTCGCCGCGGCGCTCGGCATCGCCCTGGCCGCCGTCGGTCACCTCGGCCGGCGCAGCGACGGGCCGCAGATGGAGCGGTTCCTCGGCCCACTCGGCACGCTCTTCGCCAACCGCTTCTACGTCGACCAGCTCTACGCGGCGACCGTCGTGCGTCCGCTCCAGTTCGTCGCCCACGTCGCCGCCGGCTTCGACCGCTCCGTGATCGACGGTGCCGTCGACGCGGTCGCGGGGCTGCCCGGCGCGGTCGGCGGCGTCGTCCGCCGGCTCCAGTCCGGCCTCCTGCAACGCTACGCGCTGGCCGGCATGATGGGCACGCTCATCATCGTGCTCGCCCTCGCCTGGCAGCTCCGGTAGGCCATCCCGCATCGCCCGCGCGTTTTTCCCCACGTCATCCGCATGAACCCGCTCTCCCCCGCATCCCACCTGCTGCTCGTGATCACCGCTCCGCTCGTGGGGGCGGCGCTCGTGTGGACGATGCGCTCCCGCGGGACCGCCGCCGTGAGGCAGAGCGCGGCCGTGACGGCCGTCGTGACGCTCGTGCTGGCCGGCTGGCTCGTGCTACGGGCGCTCGCCTCCGACTCCCTCTCGACCGGCATGCCCTTCGCGCGCGTCGAGCTGCCCTGGCTCGTCGGCGGCATCTTCGACGTCCGACTCGCCCTCGGGCTCGACGGGCTCTCGCTCTGGATGTTCGGCCTCTCCGCGCTCCTTTCGCTGACGGCGGTGCTCGTCAGCTGGGATGCGATCACGGAGCGCGCGGCGGGCTTCTACGCCCTGCTCCTCGTCCTCGAATCGGCGATGCTCGGCGTCTTCGCCGCCCGCGACGTGATCCTCTTCTACGTCTTCTTCGAGTTCACGCTGGTGCCGCTCTTCTTCCTCATCGGCATCTGGGGCCACGAGGAGCGGCGGCGGGCCGCCGTGAAGTTCTTCATCTACACGCTCGCCGGCAGCGTGCTCACGTTCCTCGGGCTGCTGGCGATCGTGCTCTGGAACGCCTCGCACACCGGCACGGTGACCTTCGACATCGAGGCCCTCACCGACGCGACGCGGATCCGTCCGCTGCCGATGACCGCCGATGGCGGCTACCTGCAGATGCTCGTGTTTCTCGCGCTTCTGGCGGGATTCGCCGTGAAGGTGCCGATCGTGCCGCTGCACACGTGGCTCCCGCTCGCCCACGTCGAGGCGCCCACCGGCGGGAGCGTCGATCTCGCCGGGGTGCTCCTGAAGATCGGCATCTACGGCTTCCTGCGGTTCTCGATGCCGATGCTCCCGGACGCCACGGCCGCCGCGGCACCGTGGCTCTTCGCGCTCGGGGCGGTGGGGATCGTCTACGGCGCGCTGGTGGCCCTCGTGCAGACCGATCTCAAGAGGCTCATCGCCTACTCGTCGGTGAGCCACATGGGCTACGTCGTGATGGGCCTCTTCGCGCTCGAGCCGGTCGCGACCGAGGGGGCGAACCTCCAGCTCATCAACCACGGGCTCTCGTCCGCGGGGCTCTTCGCACTGGTCGGCATGCTCTACGAACGGTTCCACACCCGCAGCATCGCCAACCTCGGCGGGGTCGCGACCGTCGCGCCGTGGCTTGCCGTCTTCTTCCTGCTCTTCACGTTCTCGAGCATCGGCCTGCCGGGCCTCAACGGCTTCGTCGGTGAGTTCCTGATTCTCGCAGGCTCCTTCCAGCGGGCGTGGACCGGCGTCTCGCCGGATCTCCAGGCCCGCTACCTCCTGCTCGCGCTCGCGGGCGTGGCGGGCGTCGTGCTCGGCGCGTGGTACATGCTCTGGGCGGTCGAGCGGGTGTTCTTCGGCGCCTCACGAGAGCCGCCGCGGGCCGGCCACGGGGTCTCCGAGAGCCACGCCACCACCTCGCACGCCACCGGCCACGGGCATGCGCACGGCCACGCCCATGGACACGCCCACGGGCATGCGCACGGCCACGCCCCGGGAAATGACTCCCCCGCGGCGCGGTGCGATCTGCGGTGGCACGAGGTCGCCGCCCTCGCGCCGCTGGCGGTCTTCGTGATCTGGATCGGCGTGGCTCCGGCCACGTTCCTCGCCCCGGTCGCCCCGGCGGTGCGCGAGAGCACGGCCGCCTCGGCAGCCGCGTTCGCCGAGCGGATGGCCGCGGCCGCCGGCACGACCCCGGGGCTCGTCGTTCACCCCACCCGCGGCACCCAGCCGCCACCCCGCTGACCGGCTCATGGGCACCTCCCTCGAAACCTTCCTGCTCGTCGCACCGGAGATCGCGCTCGTCGTGGCGGCGCTGGTGACGTACCTCGGCGGCGCCTTCCTCGGCCTGCGACACGGCTGGCTGCTCGCCGTGGCCGGGATCGCGGGCGCCTGGTCGCTCGCCGGCGGGCTGCCCGCGGAGGGCGTCGCCATGACCTCCGGCGGCGTGCGGCTCGACGCCTTCTCGTCGTTCATCCGCTGGACGACGCTCGGTCTCGGAGGCCTGCTCGCGCTCGTGCAGTCGGGCGATCTCTTCAGCGCGGCGGTCAGTCGCGGCCCGGGACCGCGTCGGGGCGGCACGTGCGAGGAGGCCGGCACGTTCCTCCTCCTGCTCGCCGGTCTGTCGCTGGTCGGCGTCGCCGATGATCTCGTGCTCCTCTTCGTGGGCCTCGAGCTCGTGTCGATCCCCACCTACATCCTGCTCGCGCTCAAGCGCACCGATGCCCATGGGCAGGAGGCGGGGCTCAAGTACTTCTTCCTCTCGCTCGTCGCGTCAGCCGTGTTCCTCTACGGCCTCGTCTGCCTCTACGGGATCGGCGGCTCGACGAACCTCGCGGTGATCGGCGAGCGGCTCCAGAGCACCGACGTGCGGGTGTCCGGCACGGCGGTGGTGCTCCTGCCGGCGGCGCTCGGGATGCTCGTGGTCGGCGCGGCCTTCCGCCTCGCCGCGGTGCCGATGCACTTCTACGCCCCCGACGTCTACGAGGGGACGAGCCCCGGAAACGCGGCCGTGCTCTCCACGCTCCCGAAGGTGGCGGGCATCGTCGTGCTCGGCCGCATCCTCGCCCTCGCGATCGCCTCCACGACCGATGCCGGTCCTGCGGCACGGGCCCACCTCGACCTGCTCTGGCAGCTGGCCGCGGTAACCGCCGCGGTGACGATGACCGTAGGCAACGTCATGGCGCTCCTGCAGCGCAACCTGCGTCGCCTCCTCGCCTGTTCCTCGATCGCCCACGCGGGCTACCTGCTGGTGGGCGTGGCGGTCGCCGCCGCCGCCGCCTCGGCCCGCACCGAGATGCCGCTCGGCGGCGGCCTGCAGGGCCCCGACGGGGCGATCGACCGCCGCTGGGTCTTCGCCCTCGGCGGCATGACGGCGACGCTCTTCTACCTCGGCACCTACTCGCTGGCCACGATCGGCGTCTTCGGCGCGATCGCCTACCTCGGACATCGCTGGCCGGAGTGGACCTCCGGCAGCGGTCCGCGCCCGCCCCGGGAGGAGATCACCACCGTCGACGACCTCGACGGCCTCTCGTCCACCAACCCCGTGGCGGCCTTCGCGCTGGCCGTCTTTCTCCTGAGCCTCGCCGGCATCCCGCCGCTCCCCGGCTTCTGGGGCAAGCTCTCGCTGGCGGCCTCGGCCCTCCAGGTCGACTGGAACGCGCCGGTCGCCTACGGCAGCCGCCGCGCCGCGTTCGTCGCGCTCGCGGTGGTGCTCGTGATCAATGCCGCGATCGCGGCGGGCTACTACCTGCGGATCATCTCGGCGATGTACTTCCGCTCGACGAAGCGGGGCGTGCAGGCCGACGGAGGCCTCGCAGCCGGCGTGGCGATGATCGCCTGTCTCGTGGTCGCGCTCGTCGTCGCGGTGCAGCCGCGCGGGCTGTTCCTCGCGGCCTCGAAGGCCGGCGACGGCATCGCCGGCATGACGCCCCCTCCGACCGCGACCCCATGAGCACACCCACCGCCACCGCCGTCACCACGCTCCTCGCGGCGATCCCCGACCCGGAGACCGGCCGCCCGCTCACCGAGATGGGTCAGATCGTCTCGGTGGACGTCACGGCCGACGCGATCCGCACGACGGTGGGACTCGCCACGCATTCGGCGATTCTCTGGAAGACGACGCGGGCGCGGATCGAGGAGTCGCTGCGGACCGCGTTCCCGCAGGTCGCACGGGTCGACGTGACGATCGTGCCTCACGAGCGGCCGCCCGTGAAACTCGGCCAGATCGGCCTCGAGGCCAAGAGTGTCATCGCCGTCGGCAGCGGCAAGGGGGGCGTGGGCAAGAGCACGATCGCGGCGAGCATCGCCATCGGCCTGGCACGGGCCGGCAGCCGCACCGGGCTGCTCGACGCCGACGTCTACGGGCCGAGCGTGCCCCACCTGCTCGGCCTCGGCGGTCGCCCGCAGATCGAGCACGGCAAGATCGTGCCGATGACGCTCGCGGTCGGCGACCAGTCGATGCCCGTCATGTCGATGGGGTTTTTGGTGCCGCCGGGCGAGGCGGTGGTGTGGCGCGGCCCCATGCTCCACGGCGCGATCACCCAGATGCTCCGCGACACGGCGTGGGGACCGCTCGACTACCTCGTCATCGACATGCCGCCGGGCACGGGTGACATCGCGCTGACGCTCTCGCAGGCGCTGCCACTCTCGGGGGCCGTCGTCGTCTGCACGCCACAGGACGTCGCGCTCCTCGACGCCACGAAGGCGATCGCGATGTTTCGCAAGGTGAACATCCCGCTCCTGGGCATGGTGGAGAACATGAGCTTCTTCGTCTGCCCCGACACGAACAAACGCTGGGACATCTTCGGCACGGGGGGCGCACGGCGGACGGCGCACGACCTCGACATTCCCTTCCTCGGCGAGGTGCCGATCCAAATCCCGATCCGCGAGCATGGAGACGCCGGCCGCGCGGCCGCGGTGTACGACGATCCCGCGAGTCGCCCCTACTTCGAGGAGATCTGCGAGCGGCTCGTCGGCAACCTCGCCGCCACTGCCGCCGCCAGACCCCCACTCCCCTCCCTGCCCGTGCTGTAGGTCAGGCTTCCGTCCGTCCCCTCGACACACGCCCACCGGCTTCGGCCTCCCACGTCCCGTCGCCGGACGTTTGGCCGGCTGAGCACACGCCGGCTCGCGACTGCCCAGACCCTCTCGCTGGACGTTCGCCTCGGCCCTCCCGGCCTCGGCTCTCTGCGTGTCCGCTTCGCTTTCGGCATCCATGCCTGCGCTCGCTCCCACAGCCCGCTCGAGGGTCTAGGCAGCCCCGAGCCTCCTCCATTTCCAGTTGAGGAGGCTTCGGGCTCCCCGTTTCCCGGGAGACGGCGTATTTGCCCAGCGAAGCCATGGATGGCGCAGCGCAGGCAAATCCGAGCGAGTGAAGCCCAGGATGGGCGCAGCGAGCGTCCGGCGACGGGACATGGGGGGCCCGAAGCCGGCGTGTGCTCACCCAGCCAAACGTCCGGCGAGACGGTACGGGGTAACCCCGAGCCACATTGATCGAGTCGGCCCAAGCCCGAGGCCGCCTCAATACATCCAGACGCGCAACCCTCGTCGATCGGCCACGGGCTGCCGCGTGAGCCGCGGCCGGCGGGCGAGTGACCGCACCTCGGCGGCCCGCGAGCCGAGCGCGGCCCATTCGGCGAGCGAGGCCCGCGGTCGGCCCTCGGCGGGCGGCAGCTGCCAGGCGTCGGCGACGCGATTCAAGAGGTCGTCGAGTCGCGACCGCTTCACATGCAGCGCGTCGAGGCCGTACCAGTCGGCCGGCTGCTCGAGGAACGTGCCGCCGGTGTCGGCCGTGATCGCCCGCAGCTCGTCGTCGAGCCACCGTGACGCGTCGTTGATTTCACGGAGCGAGAGCAGGCATCCCGGCACGTAGAACGTGCGCAGCAGCCGATACCGCACGCGCCCCACCCGCGCGATGCTTGCGAGCGGGAGCCCCGTGATCACGATGGCGGCGCCGCGGTCGGCGAGCCGCATGGCGGCCTCGCGCACGCCCCGTGCCACGGCCGCCACGCCGAGGCCGTAGAGCAGCTCGTTGCCGACATCGGTGAGGAGGGCGCTCGGGTGCTCGATCCGCTCGCGATCGAGGGCCCGCCACAGGCCGCTCGCGAGGATCGACGGGAGCCGGCGCAGGACCACGCGGCTCGACACACCATAGGCCCGGCCGTGCCCTGCCGCCGTGAAGAGATCGACGGGCGACCCGGCCCGCGCCCGAACGGTGGCCGCGAGCCGCGCCAGGCTGCGCGACACGTTGCTCGCGCCGAGCACCACGATCACCCGCCGCGGGGCGGTCGGCTCTACCGGCGCCACGGCGTGTTGCCCGACAGGCCCTGCCAGCACGAGACGGCCAGCATCGCGAACATGATGCCGAGGAACGGCTGCCCCCGCGTGTAGCCCCACCACGCGACGGCCGCGCCGGCCACCACCCCGACCACGCCGGCGATGCGGTACGCGTCGGGCACTCCGAGCGTCAAGAGCCCCTCGCGCACGATCTGCCCACCATCGAGCGGCGGCACGGGCACGAGGTTCAAAAGCGGCCACAGCACGTTGACGTAGAGCAGGAAGTCGGCGAGTGCGAACGTGAAGGGCGACGTGAAGTCGCGGCCACCCTCGAGCCCCAGCCACCGGCCGACGGCGGCGATCGGAAACGGCACCTCGCGGCCCGCCATCCGCAGGACGAGCACGACCGCCGCGGCCAGCGCGAGCTGCGCGAGCGGCCCGGCCGCGGAGACGACGAGCCGCTGGATCGGCCGCAGCGACATTCGCCGGCCCCAGACCTCGGGGATGGCGAGGCCCCCGAAGTGGTAGATGACGATGTGCGCCCCCTGGCCGAACGCGCGGAAGGCCAGCGCGTGGCCGAGCTCGTGGACGAGGATCGAGATGAACACCGTCCCCGTCCAGATGACGAGGAACTGCACAAGCGCGCGTTGGTCGCCGCGGGAATACGCCTGGCAGACGTTCCAGCCCAGCAGCACCGCCGCCAGCCAGAACCACGCCGAGACGCGCACGCGAAACCCGGCGATCTCGAACCGCAGGTCGGCGCCGGTTTCCTGGGGCTCGGAGAGCAGCATGGCCGTGGTTGTACCCGATTCAGGCCGCGCGCCGTGTCTCCTCGGCGACCGGTGCCATGCCGGCTGCGATCGCGAGCACCGCGGCGGCGGCCCGTCGCGCGGACCCCGGATGGGCGACGGTGGCCGCGACCGTCTCGATGCGGGCCACGGTGGCCGCGCGGACCGCCGGATCGCGCAGCCACGCGACGACGTGCGCGGCGGCGCGGTCGGCCGGATCCTGCACGGCGAGGTACTCGGGAAACACGGCGTCGGGATCGCACGGAGGCACCGAGCGCGGCGGGAGGAGCACCGGCTCCGTCGGGCGCACCGGGTCGCGGCAGGCGAGCAGGTTCACGAGCGTGATGAATCGCGCACGCCGAAACCAGCTCTGCACGACGTGGGCGAACGCGCCGACGCGGTAGAAGATCACGGTCGGCACCCGGGCCGCGAGCAGTTCGAGCGAGACCGACCCGCTCACCGCGAGCGCCGCGTCGGCCACGTCGATGAGCGCGCGGGTCCGGCCCGCGGCCACGCCGATCCCGAGCCGGCTCGCCTCCTCGCTGCCGGCGATCACCTCCTGCACCCGCACGGCGTGCCGCTCGTGCAGCGCCGCCACCATGAAGCGCGTCTCCGGCAGTTCCCGACGAACGAGCGTGGCCGCCCGCAGGATGCTTCCGAGGTTGGCGGCGATCTCCTGGCCACGCGACCCGGGCAGGAGCAGCACGAGCGGGCCCGTGCCACGACCGTCCGGTCCGGCGGCGTCACGATCATCCCCGGGGGCCACCGCGTGCACGTCGAAGAACGGATGGCCGACG
>JBJTBO010000518.1:0-5556 GCA_046091445.1 Planctomycetaceae bacterium
GATCGCGACCGAGGGACGCGTCGCCGCACTGCTCGCGCAGGCGCAGGGCCGTCGAGGACATGCCGTCAGCGGATTCATCGGCGGCATCGTCCATCCGCCCGGCCCCGACGGCATGACCGCCGATTCCCTCGCCACGGACGCCCGACGGCGGTTCGGTGCCACGCTCGCGATCGGCATCGGTGCGGCCCGGCCCGGCCCGGAGGCGCGCGAGGTCGTGGACATCGTGCTCGTCGGCGATGCGTCGACCCGCCGCTGCGAGCACGTCCTCGGCGGCGGCCCCCTGCTGGCGGCGTCCCGAGCTGCGAAGACCGCGGTCGATCTCGTGCGCCGCGAGGCGGCGCAGGTGTCGGAGATGAGGCCACGATGACGCCTCCCGCTCGTGCGCCGCTGCTTCGATCCGCAGACGTGCGCACGCTCGTCCTGTTCAGCGGCCTGGTCGTGCTCGTCGTCCTGCTCGCGTGGCCATCGTTCGTCGGCCGGCTGCACTATGCCCGGACGCGCGCCGAACTGCGGGCGATCCGTGATGCCGCGAAGGTGGCCGAACTCTCGTCGGTGGGCAAGCTCTTCACCACGCTCGCCCGGCTCGTCGGACCGGCCGTCGTCAACGTCACCGCGAAGCGCCGGATCGTGATCGTCGCCGACGAGATCGCCGCGCTCCGCGGAGGCGGCTTGACCGGCGCCACCGACGAGGTGGTCGGATCGGGGGTCGTGGTCGCGGCGGACGGGGTGGTCGTCACCAACTACCACGTCGTCGCCCGGAGCGACACGATCGAGGTCGCGCTCGCAGACGGCAAGCGCTTCGCAGCGGATCTCCTCGGGGCCGATGCCGCGACCGACCTGGCCGTCCTCCGGATCGACGCCCGCGACCTGCCCATCGCCCAGTGGGGAGACAGCGACACGGTGGAGGTGGGCGAGATGGTCTGGGCGTTCGGCAACCCGTTCGGCCTCGATCGCACGCTCACCTACGGGATCGTCAGCGGCGTCGGACGACGGGGTGTGGTGGGCAATCCGCTGCAGGAATTCCTGCAGACCGACGCATCGATCAATCCCGGCAACTCCGGTGGGCCGCTGGTCGACGTGCACGGCCACGTGATGGGCATCACGACCGCGATCGTGGGCCGCTCCAACACGGGCATCGGCTTCGCGATCCCGAGCAACACCGCGCGGGTGGTGAGCGAGCAGATTCTCGCCAACGGCCACGTCGAGCGCGGCTATGTCGGCATGGCCCTGCGGCCGGTCGCGACGGGCGGTCCAGGGGCCGAGGTCGTCGCCGTCGAAAAGGACTCCCCGGCCGCCCTGGCGGGGCTCGTGCCGGGGGACGTCGTGCGCTCCTTCGACGGTGACGAGGTGCCCGATCCGGCGGGCCTCGTGCTGATGCTCACGCGATCGAAGGTCGGCACGGAGGCGTCGCTCGAGGTCGAGCGTGGCGGCACGACCCGCACGGTGCCGATCCGCATCGGCAGGCGGCCCAGGGACCTCTGATCGCCGCGCGAGGGCGGCCGACCCGGTCAGCCACCAGCCGCCTCGTCCGGGCGCGACACTCGATCCGGTGCCGGGCCGCGTGCGTCGCCGCCGGCGTCAGGCTCCTCGTCGCGCATCTTCGTGACGTCGAAGTCACCGACGCCGCCGCCGAAGTTGAACGACTCGCCCCCCGTGGCGTCGGCCGCCGCGACGGCGGCTGCCGCGGCCGGCGGCGCGTGCGGCACGGCGGCCGGGGCCGGTCGGGCCGCCGGATCGCCCTGCGGTCGGGCTGCCATCCGTCCCGCCACGTCGGCGAGCCATTCGGGGGACGGAAAGGCGTAGGGGCGGAACTTCTCGAGCGTCCCGGTCTCCTCATGGATGAAGAGCGCCCGCTGCGGGCCGAGCTTCGCGGCGAGGGGACTGTCCACGAGCTGGCTCGAGTCCGAACTGCTCATCTGGAAGAGCACGCGGAGCTCGAACTCCTTGATGGCGTTGCGCTCGAACGTCCGCTGCAGGTTCGTCAGCGAGTCGCACCAGATGAGCGTGTGGATGCCGACGGTCGGCCCGTCACGCAGGATCGTCATGAAGTTCTCCGCCGGGCCGGCCTGCTTGTCACCGCCAAACGAAAAGCCGAAGTCGCCCTCGCTGCGCCGCAGTTCGCGGAACCGGGCGAGATCGCGCACCACGAGGAAGACCGCCTCGCCGTCGAGCACCTGCTCGTCGAGACGCCGCTTCACCTCGGCGGCGAGCTGGGCCATGCCCGCCGCCACGGCCAGCCGGCCCACGACCTCCACCTCGTGGGGCAGGGCGGTGGCGAGCTTCTCGAGCATGATGTCGGGCTTCTCCTCGGCGATCGCCGGCTCCAGGAGCACGAAGCGACCAGGCCGACCGAGCGCCCCGCCCGGATGCGGATCGAGGCCGGCGGCGAGGCTCACCATCGCCATCGCCAGCAGGCTCGTGCCGAGGTCCTCTCGCTGGCCGACGATGAGCATGTTGGCCCCACCCTGGCGTCGGAAGATGGCGGCCGTCGGGTCCTTGATCGCGATCGCGTCCCCCATCCAGGCCAGCGGTGCGACCGGCTCGCGGCCGTGGACCGTCCCCTGGGCCAGCAGTTCGGTGAGCAGCGCGTTGCCGGCGGGATCCGCGGCCTCGTTGCCGTCGAAGACGATCCGCGGCAGATGGGGGATGTCGGTGCGACGATCGGCGAGCGTCCGCAGCGCCCCGAGATAGCGCTCCCGACGCTCGTCGTTGAGGAACACCACCTGGAACGGACTGTTGCCGTCGACCATGCCGTTGGCGTCGTTGTAGATCGCCTCGCCGGGCCGGGTGAGCAGACGGGCTGCCGTATTGTCCTCGGAGAGGATGAGACTCGAGTCGGCCTCGTTGCACTGAAGGGCGACGCGCACCGCCATCTGCCCCATCGTCGCGCGGGGCAGGCTGTACGACCCGCCGAGCGTCTGGGACCCGAGCAGCACGTGCATGCCGAACGCACGACCCTGGCGGACGAGGCGGTCGAGGATGAGCGACGCGTCCTGTGCGAGCTTGTCATCCTCGACGAACATCTCCTGAAACTCGTCGATGAGCAGGAGGATGCGGGGCATCGGATCGGCATGCCCGGTCCGCCGGAAGCCGGCCACGTCCTGCACGGAGAGCTCGCGGAACAGGTCGCCGCGCCGCTTCAATTCCGCGTCGAGCTGCTGGAGCACCGAGAGCCCGAACTCGCGTTCACTCTCGATCGCGATGACGCGCGCATGCGGCAGCCGGTAGTGGTCGTAGAGCTTGAACTCGACGCCCTTCTTGAAGTCGATGAGATAGAACTGGATCTCGTTCGGGCTGTACTGCAGCGCGAGACTCGTGATCATCGCGTGCATGAGGGTCGACTTGCCGGAGCCGGTCTTGCCGGCGATGAGGGCGTGCTGGCTGGTGCCCTTGCCGAGCCGCAGATACTGCAGCTTCTTCGCTCCGGCCGGGCCGAGCGGCGCGAGCACCTCGCTCGCCGTGCTCCCCTTCCACCACTCCTCCTCCGGCGGCGCGACGCGGTCGAAGGGCACCTCGACCCGCTTCGCGGCCTTCGCCGCCTTGCCGACCCGCTGGATGATGCGCGTGAAGATCTCGTCGGACGGCGCCGCCTCGACGGCGAGCGGCCACTTCGCGAACTCCTCGTCCTGCCAGGTGAAGGTGCCCCCGGCGAGGTTCAGCACGGTCGCGTGCTGCTCGAGCTCGGCGAGGCTGAAACCGGAGGGCATGACCTGCTTCGGGTCGACCGAGACGATCACGTACACGCCGCAGCGCGGCCCCGACGCGGCGATGCTGGCGAGCCGCCGTGCACTCGTCTCGGTGAAGTTCGCGGGGAAGTTCGCGACGCAGACGAACTTGTAGGGTTCGGCGACCTCCGCGTCGGCGTTGTAGTCGCCGATCGAGGTGTACTCGTTGCGGAGATACTTCTGAATGACCACCTCCATCTGCTCGGTGATGTCGCCGAGCTTCTCCTCGATCAGCGGCGGTTCGGTCCAGATGCGGCTGGTCACCAACAATTCGTCGTGGTCGGCCAGGTGCATGAAGCCGGCGAACTGCTTGCCGAGACCGAGGGGGTCGATGATCGTGAACCGGGTCTGTCCCGCGGGAATGCCGGTGGCGATCCGCAGCATCAGCGCCTGCATGAGCCCTGAGGAGGTCTCCTTCTGCTCCGCCGTCGTCCGGATCACGAGCGAGGCCTGCTCGGGCCACGGCACCGTCGCGGGCTGCTTCCACTCCGTCGGGCCGAAGGCGTTGAGTTCCGGCACGTCGGACACCCCTCCCGGCAGCGCGGCGAGCGCGAGGCCGAGGTCGCCGAATCGCAGGCCGGGCGGCACCACGGAAGGGAGGGGCACGTCGTCCTGCGCGAGCTCGTCCCACGGCAGGAAGGCCGCGGCGTCGAGCCGGCCGGCCTCCGTGTAAACCGCCGCGGTGCGCTCACGCACCTCGCGCCATGCGGCGGTCATCTCTCCCCAGCGCTCGTCCCGTCGCCGATCCGCCTTCGCGATCCGCTCGTCACGGGACGCCTCGCGCGTGCGCACCTCCTCCGCGAGGGCCGCGTCGAGGGCCGCGAGCCGCGCGGGATACTTCCGCTCGGCCTCATCGACGACCGCGGCGACCTTCTGCCGCAGGGCCTCGATCGCCGCGGTGTACTGCGATTCGAGTTCGCCGGTGGCCCGCTCGCGCTGCGTCGTCAGCGCCGTGAGCTTCGCCTCCACCCGCGCCTTGCGGGCCGCCGTCTCCTGCTCGTACTGCCTCTCGATCTGTTTCGCCAGTTCGTCGCGACGGGCCTCGAGCTTCCGCCGGCAGTCGGGTCCATGCTCGTGGGCCCGCGTCGCGATCCCGCGGAGGCCCGCCCAGTCGTGGCCGAGGCGCACGCGGGCACGACCGACCGACCGCAGCACCTGCCAAAGCGCCACGCCCATCCCCGCCGAGGCCAGCACGGCACCGATCACCGCGGGGACGACGAGCCGTCCCGCTCCGTCGCCGGTGACTCCGGCTGGAACCGCGAAGAACGCGCCTGCCGCCGCCAGCAGGCCGACCAGCCACGGCAGCGCGATCGCGGCGCCGAGCATGCCACCGGAGAAGGCACGGCGGGCGGCGCGATCCCCGAGCAGCGCCTTCGCCTGTTCGGCGAGCGCGGCCCGCAGCGCCTCGACGAGGGCGAGCGGGTTCTTCGTGTCGGCGGCGGCGGACGCAAAGCGATCCGTTTCGACAGGATCGGCCGCTTCGGCCTGGGGCGACTCCGGCACCTTCCACTGCTTCAGTTGCTTCGCGACACGGCCCGCATCCTGATCGATCTCGCCCAGGAGCCGCGTCAGATCCTTCTCCGCCTTCTGGAAGAGCCTCGGCGGCTGCTTGCGTTTGTCCCTGAAAACCTCCTGCGCGGTGTTGGACTCGAACTCCTCGTCCTCGCGCGTCTTCTCCTCCTCCTGCCTCGACTTCCGGTCGATGGCGGAGGCCTTCGACCGCCGCGCGTCGTCGTGCTCCTTCTTCTTGGCACTCTCGTGTTCTCGGGCCTTCTCGAGCACGTCGGCATGCTCCTTGCGCGTGGCGTCGGCCTCGGCCGCATGCTTCGCG
>JBJTBO010000519.1:0-8461 GCA_046091445.1 Planctomycetaceae bacterium
CTCCAGGCGTGCGCAGGGAGCCTCCGTACCGAGCGGTCGTCACCGAGGCGATCGATCACTGGCTCACATACCGCATTCGCACGCCTGGAGGCGTACGCCACAGGGCTGCGCACGCGGAGGCGCAGGCCACAGGGCTGTGCATGCGGAGGCGTAGGCCACAGGGCTGCGCACGCCTGGAGGCTTGCGCCACAGGGGGTGGATCGGTCTCTCCGGAGGAATGCGTGCGCCTGCCGATCGGCCCGATCCGTAGCATGTTTCCATGTGGCGCACGCCTCCAGGCGTGCGCAGGGAGCCTCCGTACCGCCGGGCACGGACGCACCGAGCGGTCGTCACCGCGGCACTCGTCTGCCGCTCGGTATGATCGAGGGGCCCGTATGTCGACTGCATCCTCGTAGATGGAGACGTGTGATGTCCGTGATGTCTCGGCCGTGTCGCCCGTGGACCGTGGTGACGGCGATCCTCTCCGGGGGTCTCGTGGGCGCGCTCCCTTCCGGCGTGCCGGCTGCCGCCGAGCCCGCGGCAGCCGCCCCGGCCGCGGCCCCTGACATCTTCGCGCGGAAGAACCTCGTCGCGTGGTGCATCGTGCCCTTCGACGGCAAGGAGCGGTCACCGGCGGAGCGGGGGGCGATGCTCGAGGAACTCGGCATCACGCGGGTGGCCTATGACTGGCGGCCCAAGCACGTGCCGGAGTTCGAGACGGAGATCCTCGAGTACGCCAAGCGCGGCATCGAGTACGTGGCGTTCTGGAGCACGCACCCGGACGCCTTCGCGCTCTTCAAAAAGCATGGCCTCACGCCGCAGGTCTGGATCACCGCGCCCTCGCCGGAGGGTGCGACCGATGCCGAGCGCGTGGCCGCCGCCGTCGCGCGGCTCGCGCCCGTGGCCACCGAGGTCGGCACGATGGGATGCCGGCTGGGCCTCTACAACCACGGCGGCTGGGGCGGCGAGCCGGCGAACCTCGTGGCGGTCTGCGAGGCACTGCGCGCGGCCGGCCATGCGCACGTGGGCATCGTCTACAACCTGCACCACGGCCATGGCCACATCGCCGACTTCGCCGACTGCCTCGCCGCTATGCGGCCGCACCTCCTGTGCCTGAACCTCAACGGCATGACCGAGGGCACGAAGATCCTGCAGCTCGGCCGCGGCCAGCACGACCTCGCGATCCTTCGCGCCATCCGTGACTCGGGCTATGCCGGACCCATCGGCATCATCGGCCACACGAACGACGACGTGGAGGCGCGGCTGCGCGACAACCTCGACGGCCTCGACTGGCTCCTGCCGCAGCTCGCCGGGCGTCCGCCGGGGCCGCCGCCGCAGTACCGCACGCCGTGACGGAGTCTCTGCGATGCAGGGCATGACCTCGCCGGCGCGGGCGGCCGTCACCGGCCTGGTGACGCTGGCGGTCGGCACCATGTGCGTGCTCGACGCGTGCCTGGCGGCCCCCGCGACCGAGCCGCCGTGGAGCGAGACGCTCGTCGCCGAGATCCTCGCCGACGCGCGGGCCCATGGCGATCCGCGGCGCGGCGCGGTCGTGTTTGGACTGGCGACTTCGGCCTGCGTGTCGTGCCACCGCGTGGGAGACCGCGGCGGACAGGTCGGCCCCGAACTCACGAGGGTCGCCACCTGCCGCACCGCGGAGGAGATCGTCGAGTCGCTCTGGTGGCCGGATCGGACGGTGCGACCGGAGCATCGGGCCCTCGCCGTCGTGGATGCGGCAGGCCGGGTGATCCAGGGAGTGGTCCGCGAGGACTCGGCGGACCGTCTCGTGCTCGTCGATGCGAGCGGTGCGGTGCAGGCGATCAAGGTCGCCGAGATCGACGAGCGGCGCGACCTCGGCTCGCTCATGCCCAAGGGCCTGCTCGCCGGCATGTCGCCGGTGCAGCGTCGGGACCTCGTGCGCTACCTCATCGAGCTCGGGCGCACGCCCGGCCTCGAGCAGGTCGCCCACGGGCCGGAACCCTTCGCGCCGCCGCACGCGCCGCTGCGTCCGGAGGCGTGGCCGCACGCAGGCCACTTCGTCAATCGCGAGCGGGTCTACGACTGGTACACGCGGCAGGCGCTCCACTTCCGCGGCCGCGATCCGCTGCCGGTGATCGTGCCGGAGTGGCCCGGCATCGACGGGGGACGCCACGGCCATTGGGGCAACCAGAACGACCAGGACACCTGGCGCGACGGCCGCTGGAACGACACGGATCTCGGGGCGGTGCAGTGCTGGGCCTTCAAGGTGCCCGCAGGCGCTGGGGGGAAAAACGCCGGCCGGACGCTGCCGCGCGCCGTGTGCCTGCGGCTCGGCGACGACGGCGGCCTCTGTGCCTGCTTCAATCCCGACACGCTCGCCATCGAGGCGGTCTGGACGGGGGGCTTCCTGCGCTTCGTGGAGCAGCGTCACGGGTTTCTCGCACCGGCCGAGCCCGCCGGCCCGCTCGCCGAACTGCCGCGCGGGCCGAACCCTCCAAGCGGCACCATCGACTACCACGGCTTCTACCGCCACGGGCCGCGGGTGATCTTTTCGTATGCCGTCGATGGCGTGGAGATGCTCGACAGCCCGTGGGCCGAGGACGGCCGCCTCGAGCGGGTGGTCGCGCCCGCCGCGGAGCATCCGCTCGTGCACCTGACGCGCGGCGGACCGCCCCGCTGGCCGCAGACGTTCGTCATGCAGGGCACGCTGGGCACGGAGCGTCCCTACGCGATCGACACGATCCCGCTCCCCTTCGACAACCCCTGGAAGGCGCTCCTCTTCTGCGGCGGCCACGATTTCTTCTCCGATGGCTCGGCCGCCGTCTGCACGATGCAGGGGGATGTGTGGCGGGTCGAGGGCCTCGACGACACGCTCCGCGAGGTAACGTGGCGGCGGATCGCCACGGGGCTCAACCGCGCCCTCGGCGTGGTCATCGTCGATCATCAGGTGCACGTGCAGGGCGGCGACCAGATCACGAGGCTCGTCGATCTCGACGGC
Organism: Planctomycetaceae bacterium; assembly: GCA_046091445.1. Lineage (GTDB taxonomy): Bacteria > Planctomycetota > Planctomycetia > Pirellulales > UBA1268 > QWPN01. The sequence goes on from JBJTBO010000519.1 coordinate 2,957, forward strand.
GACGGGGAGGCCGACTTCTACGAGGCCGTCTCCCGGGCGGTGCCTCCGTCGACCGGACACGATTACAACTGCGGCCTCGAGCGCGATCCGGCCGGAACCTTCTATACGGCCTCGCATCGCAGCCTCGTGCGGGTGTCGCCCGACGGCGCGCGTGCCGACGTGCTCGCCACGGGCTTTCGCAATCCCGACGGCCTCGGGCTCCTGCCCGACGGCACGCTGACCGTGCCCGTGTCGGAGGGGGACTGGACGCCGGCGTCGGCCATCTGCGCCGTGCGGCCCGGAACGGAGCCCGTGCCGGACTTCCAGGGCCGCTCGCCCGCGCTGCCGCTGGTCTACCTGCCGCGGGGCCTCGACAACTCGTCGGGCGGCCAGGTCTTCGTGTCGAGCGACCGCTGGGGGCCGCTCGGCGGCCAGCTCGTCCACCTGTCGTTCGGCACGTGCACGCACTTCCTCGTCCTCCGCGACGAGGTACGGGGTGATGCGGGCGATGCGCGGCTGCAGGGGGCGATCGTGCCGCTGATGGGAGAGTTTCGGTCGGGCGTCCATCGCGGCCGCTTCTCGCCCCGTGACGGACAGCTTTACGTCAGCGGCATGAACGGCTGGGGGAGCTACGCGATCGAGGACGGCTGCTTCCAGCGGGTGCGCTGGACGGGCGACCCGGTGATGCAGCCGTCCGCCATCCGCGCGCATCGCGACGGTGTCGTGGTGTCGTTCACCGCACCGCTCGACTCGGCGGTGGCGTCGCGGCCCGAGCTCCATTTCGCGCAGTGCTGGAACTACCGCTACGGCCCGGGCTACGGCTCCCGCGAATACTCGCCGAGCCATTACGGCACGCCCGGCCACGATCCGCTTGCGATCGCCGCCGCCGAAGTGCTGCCCGACGGCAGAAGTCTCTTCCTCGCGCTGCCCGGCATCCAGCCGGTGAGCCAGCTCCACCTGCTGGTCACGGTGGCACCCGACGTGACCCGCGAGGTCTTCGCGACCGTCCACGCACTCGCACCGCCGTTCCGCGATGCGGCGAGCGCGGCACGACCGCTCGCGGCGCACCCGATCCTGCGGGATCTCGCGCTGCTCGATCGGGTCGTGCCGAATCCGTGGGCGAAGCGGCTCGCCGACGCGCGGCCGGTGACGATCGCGGCGGGGCCGAACCTCTCCTACACGGTCCGCGACCTGCGGGCCCGACCCGGTGAAGCCCTGGCGCTTTCCTTCCGGAATCCCGACGCCGTGCCGCACAACTGGGTGCTCGTGAAGCCGGGGGCCCTGTCGCGCGTGGGCGACCTGGCCAACCGGCTCGTCGCCGATCCCGACGCGTTCGTGCGCCACTACGTCCCCGAGAGTGACGACGTCCTCGTGTGGACGAGCGTGGCGGAGCCGGGCGCCACGCAGACGATCCACTTCACGGCACCGTCCGCCCCGGGCCGGTACCCGTTCCTCTGCACGTTTCCGGGGCACTGGATGGTGCTGAACGGCGAGCTCGTCGTCGAGGCTCCCGCCGACTGACACCGTCGCGACGGGTCGGATGCGGACGGACCCGACCCGACGGCCGAGGCAGCGCCGCGATTGGCCGCCGCCGGCGGGCCGCGTAGGCTGCGGGTTTCCGCGCGTGATCCTGGAGCCGCAGCCATCGCCATGAACCCAGCCCACTCCGGTCGCACGCTCGACGAGATTCTCGGCCCCGTGAGCGACGAGACGCGGGAGACGATCGGCGTCCTCGCGGAACTCCTCGGCAATGCGCCGACGGCGGCCGCATCGCCCACGGAGTTCGCGATCCGGCATCTCGGCATCGACCGGCTGCAGCTGGCGAGCACGCGCTTCACCGGTCCTTCGACGTCGCTGGCGGTGCTCGGCAACCTCCTGCGACTGGAGATGGAGCGGCATGGCGACGTCGTCACCGTCGGTTCTCCGGGCGACGGCCTGCCCCCCACCTGGTCGCAGCTCGACATCGGGCCGGGGGAGAAGGTCGCGGTGCCGGGGCGGCTCGTGGCGCACTTCCCGGCGGGCACGCTCGCGGCGGAGCCGCTCTGCGTGACGATCGACGACCGCCACTGGCAGCGCGAGTTCGCGATCCTCTCCGCGGCCGTCGCGAAGCCGGTGGCGGAGAGGGTGCTCACGTCCTTCCAGGATCGGCTCAAGACGTCGGAGAATCCGCTGCGGGGTCGGGTGCTCGAGGCGAGCGTGAACGACGGGTGCCTGCGGATCACCGTGAGCCCCACGCCCACGGCGGATCGCGCGGGACTCGTGCTGCCGGCCTCCATCTGGGCCGAGATCGCCGTGTTCCTCGCGGCGGCCACGACGAGGCGCGAGGCGCTGCGGCGGCTGGGCCTCGGCACCAACCGCGGCATGCTCGTGGCGGGACCGCCCGGCGTGGGCAAGACGCATCTCGTTCGCGTCATCGCCGCGTCGCTCGCGGGCGACTTCACGACGATCCTCGCCGACGCCAACTCGATGCGGCACACCCTCGCGGACCTCTATGCCGAGACCGACACGTTCGGTCCCACGCTCGTGGTGCTCGACGACATCGACCTCGTGCTCGGCCACCGCGACGGCGGCGCGAACGACGGCCCGCTCGCCGACTTCCTCGCGGCCCTCGACGGCGTGAGGCAGCGCGAGGACATCCTCACGATCGCCACGACGAACGATCCGAAATCGCTCGATCCGGCGGCCCAGCGCACCAGCCGCTTCGACATGATCGTCACGCTCCCGATGCCGGACGAGGCGTCGCGGGCGAGCATGCTCGAGCGGCATCTCGGCTCGCTCGGCCTCCCGCTCGACTACGACGCCGTCGCCCGCGCTCTCGACGGTGCGACCGGCGCCGACGTGAAGGAGGTCGTGCGGCGGGCCGTGCTCGAGCACGGCGAGTCGTTCACGCAGGACGAGCTCGTCGCCGTGGCCGAGTCGGGCCGCTGGAAGGCCACCGCCAGCCGGCGTCGCTACCTGTAGCGTCCGGCCGAGTCCGTCATGGAACGGGGGCGGGCGGCTGGTCGACTCCCCCGACTGCACCGCCACGCCGCGCGGCGCGGACGACGGAGAGACCACGATGACGCACGGGCGTGTGGACCGAGGGTGGGGGAGCGCGCGTGACCCGCGCCGGGGGCCGAGCCGGCGGACGCTCCTCGGGGCGGCAGCCGCGTCGGCCGGAGTGGCGGTTGGCGGCGCGCTCGCCGGCGGGTCGCGGGCTCGCGCGGCGGCCAACGAGCGGGTGCACGTCTGCGTGATCGGCGTCCGGGGCCGCGGCCTCGGCCTCGCGCGGTCGTTCGCGGCCCAGCCCGACGCCGTCGTCACGCACGTCTGCGACGTGAACGAGAACGTGTTCGCCGGCGCGATCGAGGCCGTGCGCGGGGCCAGTCCCGGTGGCCCGGCAGATGGGCCCCAGCCCGTCCAGGACCTGCGCCGGGTGCTCGACGACAAGGGCGTGGATGCGATCGTCGTGGCGACGCCCGACCACTGGCATGCGCTGGCCACGATCTGGGGCTGCCAGGCGGGCAAGCACGTGTACGTCGAGAAGCCGGTGTCGAACGGCATCTTCGAGGGCCGGCAGATGGTGCTGGCGGCACGGAGGCATGACCGGCTCGTGCAGGTGGGAACGCAGAGCAGGAGCGCGCCGCACTACCACGAGGCGATGGAGTTCCTGCGGTCGGGTGGGATCGGCCGCGTGCAGATGGCGAAGGCGTGGAACAGCCAGCTGCGGCGGCGCGTGCCGGCGAAGCCCGATGCCGCCGTGCCGGCCGGACTCGATTGGGACATCTGGCAGGGGCCGGCACCCGAGCGGCCCTACAACGACAACCGCTACACGTACGGCTGGCGCTGGCTGTGGGACTACGGCACTGGTGACATGGGCAACGACGGCGTCCACGACCTCGACATCGCGCGGTGGGGGCTCGGCGTCGATCATCCCGAGCGGGTCGTCTGCACCGGCGGGAAGCTGCAGTTCACCGACGACATCCAGGAGACGCCCGACACGCAGGTCGTGACGTTCACGTTTCCGGAGCACCGGATGCTCGTCTACGAACAGCGGCTCTGGTCGCCGTACCACCAGGAGGGATTCGAGAACGGCGTGGCCTTCTACGGCAACGCCGGGTTCGTCCTCATCGGCCGCCGTGGATGGAAGGCCGTGGGCAGGGGGAACGAGGTCATCCTCGACAAACGGGTGGAGTTTTCCGACGTGCCGCACGTGCGCAACTTCCTCGATGCGATCCGCGCCGGCACTCCGCTGGCCTGCGACATCGAGGAGGGCTATCGCTCCACGCTGCTGGCGCACCTTGGGAACCTGTCGTACCGGGTGGATCGGCCGCTGCGATTCGACGCCGCGACCCAGTCGATCGTGGACGACGCCGAGGCGAGCGGCCTCACGCGGCGGCCCGGCCGGAAGTCGTTCGTGATCCCCGACCTCGGGTAGCGCGTCGGGGCGGTTTGCGGAGAGCCGACATGGCAGGCGACGGGACGACGGCGGGCGTGGTGGATCGACGAGGCTTCATCGCGGCCGGCGCGGTGGCCGTGGCGGCAGGCGTGGGAGCGGCGCCCGCCGCGGCGGCCCGTGACGTCGGCCGGCGGCGCGTGGCGATCCTCGGCAGCACCGGGCGCGGGGACTACGGCCACGGCCTCGACGTCGCCTGCACGAAGGTGCCGGGGCTCGAGATCGTCGCGGTGGCCGACGGGGACGAGGCGGGCCGCGCGGCGGCCCGCACTCGCACCGGCGCGGCCCGAGGCTACGCGGACTTCGCCGTCATGCTCGCCGAGGAGCGGCCCGACCTCGTCGTCGTCTGCCCGCGCTGGATCGACCGGCACCACGACATGCTCCTGGCCGCGGCTGGGGTCGGCGCGCATGTGTACATGGAGAAGCCGTTCTGCCCGACCCTTGCCGAGTGCGACCGGGTGGTGGAGGAGTTCGGCCGTCGCCGGCTGAAGCTCGGCATCGCGCACATCAGCCAGTATTCGCCGGTGCTCGACGTCGTGCGGTCGCTCATCGCGCACGACGAGATCGGTGAGGTGCTCGAGCTGCGGGCCCGCGGCAAGGAGGACCGGCGTGGCGGCGGGGAGGACCTCTGGGTGCTCGGCAGCCATGTGCTCGGGCTGATGCGGTCGCGCGCCGGCGGCGACGCCCTCTCCTGCACGGCACTGGTGCGGCAGGAGGGCGAGCCGGTCGCCGCTGCGCATGTCGCCACGGGTGCCGAGGGGATCGGACCGCTGGCGGGCGACGACGTGCAGGCCCGCTTCGTGATGCCGGGGGGAGCCTCCGGGCACTTCGCGTCGCGGCGGGGCGCGGGGGGGCGGCCGTCGCGGTTCGGCATCCAGGTCTGCGGGTCGAAGGGCGTGATCGAGATGGAGTCGGGCTATCTCCGGCCGGCGTGGCTGCTCCGCGACGCGGGCTGGTCGACCCGATCGGGCAGCCGCTGGGAACCGATCACCTCGGCCGGGATCGGCAGGCCCGAGGGCCGTACCGACGGCTCGTACGAAGGGGGCCACCTCGCCGCGCTCGGCGATCTGATCGACGCAATCGAGCAGGAT
>JBJTBO010000520.1:0-9244 GCA_046091445.1 Planctomycetaceae bacterium
GATGCGCGTCTGGGGCGGAAGGGACCCCGCACGCAGGAGGTTGTAGAGAGCCGGCACGAGCTTGCGGCTCGTGAGGTCCCCAGAGGCCCCGAAGATGACGATGGTATGTGCCATGGCGCGACAGGGTAGCAGACGGCGGCGCCTCGACGCAGGGCGGCGTCAGGCGCTCCGGGGCTCCCGTCCCGCGTCAGAATCGCATCGCCGTGAAGCCCCCGTCCACGTACAGCTCGGCACCGGTGACGAACCTGCCCGCCACCGGCGCACAGAGAAGCAGCGCGGCCCCGACGAGTTCCTCGGGATTGCCGAAGCGATTCATCGGTGTCTGTCCCATGATCGCTGCGACCCGCTCGGCGGACAGGATCTTGCGGTTCTGCTCGGCAGGGAAGAAGCCCGGACAGAGCACGTTGACGCGGACGTGACGCGGGGCGAGTTCCCGCGCGACGTTCTTCGTGTAGTTCACGACCGCCGCCTTCGAGGCGGAGTAGGCGAAGACCTTCGAGAGTGGCTTGTCCGCCGACACGCTGCCGATATTCAGGATGGCACCTCCGCCGAGGGAGGCCATGTGGCCGCCGAAGATCTGGCAGCCGAGGTGCGTGCTCGTGAGATTCGTGTCGAGCACCCGCGCGAAGTCCTCGTCGGTGATCTCGTGGTACGGGACGGCCGAGTTCACCCCGGCGCAGTTGACGAGGATGTCGGCACGGCCCCGCGCGTGGATCGTGGCCTCGAGCAGCGCGCGGACGCTCGCCCGACTCGTCGCATCGACACTCACGAACGTCCCGTCTCCACCCGCTGCGCGGATGGCGGAGACGCGAGCCTCGCCCCGGTCCTCGCCCCGTCCGGCGACGACCACGAACGCCCCGGCGGCCGCCAGTCCGTCGGCGAGCGCTCCGCCGAGGACGCCGGTGCCACCGATGACGACGGCGGTGCGATCGCGGAGGCCGAAGAGAGACTCGAGGAAGTCGTTTCCCATGTCGTTGCCCATGGTGCTCGATGCGGCGACCGTGGCAGACCACCCACAGGGGGGCGCCACACTGCAGAGGGTGTGAAAGCCGCGGAATATAGCCGGGGCCGGGTGACGCCACCACACAGCCTGGCGGTGCCCTGCCTCGGATTCCGGAGTGCTGACTGAAGCCCCATGGTCCCGGCAACCGATCTCCACCCCATCAGGGTCCGCGCGACCGGCAGAACCGTCCCGGCAGAGTCACGTCAACGGACACAACTTGACCGTGTTGCCCAGCCTGCCGTAGCGTTTCGGGCATACACACGTGGCGCCGTAGCCAAGTGGCTAAGGCAGCGGATTGCAAATCCGCCATCGTGGGTTCGACTCCCACCGGCGCCTTTTTCTTTTTTTCGCGACGAAGCGAGCCCAAAGGGCTCACATTCCGGGCTTTTCGCGGGATTGGCTGCGTGGGGGCCACGCGGGTCGTCGTAGGGCGTGAGCCGGCAGAGTCTCTCCAGCCTGCCACCGCATGCCACGCCGAGCCATCTGATGCCGCGGTGCCACCTCTGAGGTCCTGCCCACTTCTTGATCCATCCGGGATGTTCGGGCCTCGACCTTTGACGTCCCCAGGAAAGGGTGGGTTTTCGATGGGCGGAAAACAGTACCGGGAGTAGTAGATCACATCCTCGCTGAGGCAGGCCGAGTCGAGGCGCGCCCAGCGAAAAGCGCGTCGCATGCCTCGGGGAAGCGCACGGGAGGCACACCCGGGACGTGCGGTGGTGATCTCGGGCAGGCCCGGTTGTGCCCGGCTATTTTTCTTTGAAATACCAGACTGCTCCCTCCACCGAAACGGGGAACCCCGTCTTGCTTCGCTCCACTCTCACTCCAATCATCGCCGCTCTCGTTGCGGCGGGGCTGTACGCAGACGGGTTTGCCGCCGAGCCCGTTCCCGTCGAGCCGGTCACCGTCGAACTGTGGCCGAACGGCACGCCCACGACGATGCGGCCGAAGTCCCCCGAGACCGAGAAACTCTTCCAGTCTCTCGGCGGCCACAAGCCCACTGGCAGGGTGACGGACGTCACGAACCCGACGATGACCGTGTACGCATCTGGCACCCCCAATAGCCCGGCCGTGATCGTGGCTCCGGGCGGTGGGTTCATGTTCCTCTCCTACGAGCACGAGGGCACGCAGGTCTGCGAATGGCTGAATTCGTTGGGCATCACCGCCGTCCTGCTCAAGTACCGCACACCCACGCGCGACGAGCCCGAGCACTTCACGCTGCCGGTACAGGACGCCCAGCGAGCCATGGGAATACTCAGGTACCGGGCACGTGAATGGCAGATTGATCCTCAGCGCGTCGGCATGCTGGGTTTTTCAGCCGGGGCCAATCTTGCCGGACATGCAGCGTGGAACCGAGGTGACCGGACGTACCCGCAGGAGCCCGATCTCGACGACCCGCGTGGCCCCGACTTTCTGGTGTTCGTGTATGGCGGCGGGTTTCTGGACCGTGACAACCCAGCCGGCCCCGTCACGTTCAGGGCGGGATTCAGCGTCCCCAAGGACGCTCCGCCGGCGATCTTCATCTGTGCCCATGATGACAGGAACGCACCGGTCGAGGCCGCCATGCTGTACCTCGCCTACAAGAAGCACGATATCCCGGCTGAACTTCACATCTTTGCCAAGGGCGGCCACGGCTTCGGCATGCGACAGGCGGGTCATCCAGTGAGTGATTGGCCCGCACGGGTGGCCGAGTGGATGGCGAGCATGGGGCTGACCGAGAAGCCGGCGCGGTAGGGATTCGCCCTGTCCACGTGGACCATTTCAGCCGTGACGATCACGACTGACACCGCGGGGCTGCTGGCCGGCGAGGTGAAGATCCCGACTCTGGATGGTGGCGAAATTCCGGCCTACCGAGCGCAGTCGGCCAGCACCCGGGTTTGAAATGAGCTCGGCGACGGCCGCCGCACGCAGAAACCGCATGCCTGAACCGCATGCCTGAACGTGCGCGATCCCGACGGTCATCTGTACGCGGCTCGGATTGATCGGGCTATCCGTCACGGCTCCGCACGTCGTTCGATCGCGCCGATGTCGGGTGCGGCGCCGGCGAAGCCACGATCGTTGATGCCGGGAATGACCTGCCCCGCGTCGATCGCCGGGCTCCCAGGCAGGGGCCGGAAGTCGCCGTCGGCCGGATTCGAGAGCTGGGGATTGGCCACGATCACGCCGGCAAATGGGGAGAAGGCGTCTGCGGCCGACTGTCCGTCGGTGAAACCCCTCTGACCGATCTTCAATGCGGCCCCCGTGGATGCGAACACGATGTCGCGGCGGATGTCGAGAGGCGAGATCGCATCCCTCCAAAACACAAATCCGTCGCGGGTCCCGGCCCAGATGTTGTTGGCGAACACCAGCCTCGACCACTTCGCCTCCTGCACGCGAAACGCGTTGGTCCGGGCCGCGGTCGTGACCGCCGTGTTGTGGGCGAAGAGCGCCCAGCCGGTCGTGCCGTGGTCGTCACCGCCGTTGGTCTTCACCGGATAGCCCTCGAAATGTGGCGGGAGCGTCGCGGCCGTGCTGCGGCCCGAGTCGGCGATCACGTTCCGCACGACCCACGTCGGCCCATGGACCGCCTGTGCGATCGAGATGCCCGAGAGGCAGCCGCGCATCGTGTTGTCGAACACCCGCACGTTGCGGCTGAAGCCGTCGAGCTCCAGGAAGTCATCGCACACGCCGGTAACCGTGTTGCGGTAGAAGTCGATCTCGCTCGTCCGCGGACCGGGCGAGACCGCCGCCGGCGTGAGATGGGCGCCATCAAACAGGCCATCGATCACGTTGTCACGCACGACGAGGCCGCGGCCATCGAATGGATGATGCACGTACACCGCCCCGGTCTCGATCCAGGCCGAGTAGTCGCCTCCGTCGGCCGATTTGGGCAGGAAGCCCCAGCGGGCACAGTCGTCATGGAACCGGCAGCGCTCCACCAGCAGGCGGTCACTCCTCCGCTTCACGGCGATCGACGTGTTGTTGAAGGAGAATGAGCAGTCGCGGATCGTGACGTCGCTCGAATCGTTGACATAGACGGCCTGGCCGTCGAAATACCGGAACTCGAGTCCGGAGAAGACGACGTGCGCGGCCTGCGACAGCTCGAACCCGCCGCCGCCGCGGGCGATCCGCAGGGCCGATGGTCCCCCGGGGCTGAAATCCGGGCAGACGACGCGGAGCTCGCCCTTCGCGGCGTGGAACGCCTCGCGGATGCCGAACGTGTCGAAGGCATGCGCTCCCACGCGGCGGCCTGCAAGATCCGCGGCGGTCGCGACCGCGTAGAGCCGCCGGACCGCCGGGGCCACCGCCCGCTCGATACAAGCCAGATGCGGAACGCCGGCGTGGGATCGCGAAAAGACGCCGCCGCCGAGATCCTTCCAGCCACCCGTCGCGGCGGCGGTATCGCTGCCGTCGAGGATGGCCCTCGCGTCGGGGGCGGCGCGGATGACGAGCGGCGCCGCGGCGGATGCCTTCGTGCGGAGCCCGATCGGGCCTTCGTGATACACCCCCTCGTGGAGCACGATGTGCGTGCCGGCCGCGGCGGCAACGCAGGCGGCGGCGACCGTCTTCTTCGGCGCCGCGACGGAGCCGGGCGCCGTGTCGTCGCCGTGCGGTGCGACATGGATCTCGACCGTCGCGGGCGGGAGCGGGCCCGGCTCAGAACGAGTCTGTCCGTGGAACCGCTCCTCCCCAAGCCATCTTCCACCGTCCCCGAGGAACTCCGCGCGAAAGGCGTATTCGCGTCCGGGCTCGAGATCAAACACACTGACGGCATGCCAGTCGAAATTCGCCACCCGCACGGGATCGAGCAGCCGCCGGGGCGGGTCGTCGTCGAGGGAGAACAACCGTACCTCGACGATCTCATACGGCCGCACGCCCGCCGGTGGATCGAGCACGATGCCGAGCGTGTGGAAATTGCCGAACGTCTCGGCGCCCGACGCATCGCCGAAGAGCACGCCGACGGTGACGGCGAGCGGAGCGAGGTGTCGGCCGAGGGATCGCATGGCATGTCCCGGCGAGGGAGTGGTCCGTCGGTGTACCACGTCCTGCGATGGGAAGGTATCCATGGGACCAGTCATGAATGCGCGACGATCGCCGCGTCCTTCAAGACTCGCGTGACGGCGTGCCCGCCACCGACGCAGTCGGCCCGAGCGGGCAGTCGCGATGCGATGGACAGGGGTGGCCTTCGCTCAGGCGGCCCTGGACAGCGGGATCTCGAGCTCGGCCGGTGGCCGGGCCGCGCCCGCCGCCTCGGCCCGCAGCCGGTCGCGGACGTGGCGGGGTGGGATGACGCGGGTGACGATGCCGAGCTGCGCGAGAAGCTGAATGATGCGGTAGTTGAGGTCGAACTCCCACCAGCGGACCTGCATCGACGCGCTCGCGGGATCGGCATGGTGGTTGTTGTGCCAGCCCTCGCCCGAGGTCAGGATCGTGACGAGCCAGTTGTTGCGGCTGCCGTCGGGCGTGTCGAAGTTGCGGTAGCCGAACAGATGCGTGAGCGAGTTGACCGACCAGGTGATGTGCCACACGGCCACCGTCCGCAGGGCCACGCCCCATACCAAGAGTGACGCCGTGAGCCGCAGGGCCTCGGCCGAGGGACCGTACGCGGCGAGCGATACGCCCCCGCCGACGAGCGCGAACACCGCGGTATGGGCCACGAAGAAGACGCACGACGCCAGCGGAATCTTCTCGATCCAGAGGTAGTACGGATCCCGGAGGATGTCGCGGGCGTAACGGTCGTAGAGCGAGAAGGTCTGCAGGTTGTCGCGCTTCTCGTAGACGAGCCAGTTCACGTGGGCCCAGAGGAGGCTCACCAGCGGCGTGTGGGGATCCTCGCGATGGTCCGAGTGCAGGTGGTGGACGCGATGCCACGCCACCCACCGCGCCGGCGTCTCTTGGCCCGCGCACATCGCGAGCGTGGCGAGCGTCCGCTCCAGCCACTTCGGGGCGTGGAAGCTGCGGTGCGAGAGCAGCCGATGGTAGCCGATCGTGATCGCGAACTGGCCGAAGACCACGATGCCCGCGACGAGCGTCGCCACGCCCGCCCAGCTGAAGAACCACGGCAGGCAGGCGAGGGCTGCGAACCCATGGAGGAGCACGAAGCTGCCGAGGTAGCCGGCATGGATCTTCGTCACGTCCACGCCCGGGGGCGGGGAGAGCCGGGTGCCCGGGTCCGTGGCCGCCGTGTCGACTGGATCGAGGTCGTCGACCTCGTCGTCGATCTGGGTGATGCGGATGACCATCGCGAGCCTCCCTGCCGACGCGGGTGTTCACGGTCGCGGCAGGCAGCCGGATGGTGATGTCGCCGGTGGATCATGGCGGACCCGGTTTCCCGGGGCGGCCACAAACCCCTCGCAGGCCGCACCCTCCGCCTCGCGGAGCAGGGATACCCTCGACGACGTCTGGAGCATCGGCGTTTCCCGCGCGCGGCGATGGAAAAAGGCGCGGGGACGGCCGGGTCACCGTCGTCGCAACATCTTGTGGCCCTCACCCCACGAGAAAACGTCATGGACCGCCCAGGCCGGTGGCGACCGTGCCATCCGTCATCTGCTTTTGGTTTCCTGCACCGCTTGGGCTCGAGGCTCGCCCACCACGTGCACCTCCATGCGAGCGATTTCATGAGGCGGGCCGCCGCGGGAGCCTGCCGGCGCGTCGGGAATCGCTCCCGCCAGCAACCACACCACGTGCGGGTTGGATGCCGGCCGTGCGGGTTCGTATCCTCTGGGGATGGATGCACGCTATCCCTCGATTGAATTCCTCGCCTCCCGGGCGAGGCAGCGGATGCCCCGCTTCGCCTACGAATACCTATCCGGCGGGTGCATGGCGGAGGTCAACCTTGCCCGGAACACCGCCGATATCCGGGCGGTCGAACTGCGGCCGGTCTACCTGCGCGACTACGGCGGGGCTTCCCAGAAGTCCACGCTCTTCGGCCGCGAGTATGCCTCGCCGTTCGGCATCGCCCCGGTGGGTCTGCAGGGCCTGATGTGGCCGAGGTCGTGCGAGATCCTCGCCGGGGCGGCGGCCCGCCACGGGATTCCGTTCGTGCTCAGCACGGTCACCACGGCGAGCATCGAGACGGTCGCCGAGATCACCGGCGGCGAATTCTGGTTCCAGCTCTATCACCCGGCGGAGGACGCGCTGCGCGACGACCTCTTGAAACGGGCGGCGGAGGCGGGCTGCAAGACGCTGGTGCTCCTCGCCGACACGCCGACCTTCGGCTACCGCCCCAAGGAAATCCGCAACGGGCTCTCCGTGCCGCCCAAGATGACGCTCGGCAACATCCTCCAGATGTGCGGCAGCCCGACCTGGGCTTTGGGGCAGCTGGCCGCCGGCGCCCCCGCCTTCAGGACGCTCGAGCGGTACATCCCCAAGGGGCTCAACATGAAGCACCTCGGGCTGTTCATGAACAAGACCTTCTCCGGCCGGCTGAGCGAGGCCCGGATCCGGGCGATCCGCGACCGCTGGCGCGACCGGCTGGTGATCAAGGGGGTTGTGAACCGCGAGGACGCCGAGCGGGCCATCGCCCTGGGAGCGGACGGCATCATCGTCTCCAACCACGGCGGTCGGCAGCTCGACCAGGGGCAGTCGACGATCCGGTCGCTCCAGGAACTGGCGCCGGTGGTGAAGGGCCGGATCGCGCTCATGATGGACGGCGGTGTGCGGTCCGGATCGGACGTGGCCGTGGCGTTGGCCTGTGGGGCGGAGTTCGTGTTCCTCGGTCGGGCGGCGATGTACGGCGTGTGCGCGTTGGGGGATCGTGGGGGCGATCAGGTCGTGGAGATCATCCAGACGCAGCTGCGGCAGGTGCTCGAACAGCTCGGCTGCGAGACGATCGCCGAATTGCACCAGCGGCTCGTATGAGCCGCCGGCCCGCAAGCGGGCCGGGACGCTTGCGGGCATCATCGACCACGTGACGAACAGCGCCGTACCTCGTGTGGGAGAGTTCGGATGACCTCGCGCACCCCGCCGTCAGAACGGGCGGACGGCACGCACGCCGCACGCGCAAACGGCCCGTGCCGGCGTTGCGGCGCGGGCTGCCACCCAGACGTGCTGTTCGCGCTCGTCGTGCTCTTCTCCGCCGCGACAGGCACCACAACGCGCGGCGACGAGCGTGTGGCCTTCTTTGAAAACCGGATCCGACCGCTGTTCGAGCGGGTCTGCGTCGAGTGCCATTCCGGAGACGATGCGGCGGGCGGCGTCCGGCTTACCGATCGGGCGGGCTGGGCCGACGCGGGTGTCGTGGAGCCCGGCAGGCCCGAGGCCAGCCGCCTGCTCGCGGTACTCACCTCGGTCGACCCCGACGAGCGCATGCCGCCGGCCGACTCCGTAGCGGCGCTGTCGGCTGCGGAGATCCGTGACGTCGCGACCTGGATCACGGCGGGTGCCTTCGATCCCCGGGAGACCCCGGCCGCCGCGGCCAACGCCGGTCCGCGGCTCCGCAGTCGTGTGTTCGCGATCACGCCTGAGGACGAGTCGTGGTGGGCGTTCCAGCCGATCACCCCACCGGCGTTCACGCCGGCCGAGTCGGCACTCGCTCCGAGCGCGAGGATCGACCTGCTCGTGCGGCGGCGTCTGGCCGCTGCTTCCGAAACCGCTGCGTCGATGCGGGAAGACCCGGGCTCTCCGGGTGGCCTGCCCAGTCCGCCGGCGACTCCGCGCGAGCTCGTGCGCCGCGCGTCGTTCGATCTGTGGGGCCTGCCCCCGGCTCCGGAGACGGTGGCGGCCTTCGCAGCAGACCCGTCAGAGGCCGCCTGGCAGCGGCTCGTCGACGGCCTGCTCGCGTCGCACCACTACGGCGAGCGGTGGGCCCAGCACTGGCTCGACTGGGTCCGATATGCCGAGACCAACGGCTACGAGCGGGACGGCCCGAAGCCGAACGCCTGGCGGTACCGCGACTATTGCATCCGCGCCATCAACGACGACACACCGTTCGACCGCTTCCTCATCGAGCAGCTCGCCGGCGACGAGTGGGCTGCCGCCCGCGGCCTCTCCCCCGACAACGAGCCGGCGGCGTGGCGCGACGCGATCGTGGCCACCGGGTTCCTGCGGCTGCACCAGTGGGACGACGAGCCCGACAGCTCCGACCAGGCCGAGCTCGACGACGCCGACGACGTTCTCGTGACGATCTCGTCGGCCTTCCTCGGGCTCACCGTCGGCTGCGCCCGCTGCCACGACCACAAGTACGATCCCGTCAGCCAGGCCGACTACTACTCCCCGCTCGCCTTCCTCCGCGGCGCCGTAGGGATCGACGCCGCGGAGGAAGGC
>JBJTBO010000521.1:0-3013 GCA_046091445.1 Planctomycetaceae bacterium
CCGGTCCCCGCCGCGAGCACGCCCAGCGGAATCCCCACGTCCACGCCCGTGAGCGTGCGGTGCCGCCCGCCGCGCACCTCGATCCATCCCGCCGGCTCGCGTCGACCGTGCTCGCGCTTCGCCGCGAGCACCGCGTCGCAGGCGCGACGGTCGGCGAGGAACGGCCCCGTCACGCTCGACCGGACGGCCGGCAGCTTCGCCGGCGGCGAGTGGGCCACGATCGTGCCCCCCTCACGGCCGCTGCCGGGCCCGAAGTCGAGCGCATGGTCGGCGGCCGCGACGACGTCCCGGTCGTGCTCCACGACGACGACCGTGTTGCCGAGGTCGCGCAGCTTGCCGAGCGCCGTGATGAGCCGGTGCGTGTCGCGCGGATGCAGGCCGATCGTCGGCTCGTCGAGCACATAGAGCACGCCGGTGAGGCCGCTGCCCACCTGCGCCGCGAGGCGGATCCGCTGCATCTCGCCCCCCGAGAGGCTCCCCGCGGGCCGGGCCATGTCGAGGTAGTCGAGGCCGACGTCCACGAGAAACTCGACGCGGGCCGTGAGCTCGCGCAGGAGGGCCCCGGCGATCCTGGCGTCCTCGGCGGAGAGCGCGACCGTGGCGAGCGCCCCCTTGAGCCGACCGAGCGGCATCCGGCACCACACGTCGAGCGGCCGGCCCCAGAGCGTGACGGCGCTCGCCACGTCGGCCAGCCGGCTGCCACCGCACTCGCTGCAGGGCACCTCGTCGAGCACGGCATCGACCTTCGAGCGGAGGGCGACGACGAGCCGCGCCGCCTCCTCGCAGGCGTTTTCGAGGCCCTTGAACTGGAACGCGAACCACGGCCCGCGGCCCGCCACGCCAGCCGGTCGCGGCACCTCGATCCACTTCTCGCCCGTCCCCTCGAAGAGCACGCGCTGCTGGAGGCCCGGGATCTCCGCGAACGGCACGTCGAGCGGCAGCCCCGTCGCACGGCAGAGCGCCTCGAGCATCGCGCGGCCGAGCACCCGCGCGTCCGCCTTCGCATCGGGGCCGGTGAGCGCCGGCCACAGGTCGAGCGCGCCCGCGGCGAGCGAGACCGACGGGTCGCGGACGAGCGCCTTGCGATCGACGCCGGCACGGGTGCCGAGGCCGTCGCACGTGGGACACCAGCCGAGCGGACTGTTGAACGAGAACTGCCGCGGTTCGAGCGGCTTGAAGCCGCGGCCGCACCCCGGGCAGGCGAGCCTGCGCGAGTGCACCTCCACCGGCCAGTCGGGCTCCGGCAGCGGCGCGCCGTCGTGCCCGTCGAGCGCGCGTGCCACGAGCATCGTGCCGCCGCCCGAGTCGAACGCCGCCTCGACGCTCTGCGCGAGCCGGCTCCGGGCCGCCGGATCGACCGTGACGCGGTCGATCACGATCTCGATGCGGCTCTTCCGCTTGCGGTCGAGCGCGGGCTTCTCGTCGAGCCGGACGGTCGTGCCGTCGATCCTGACGCGCACGTGTCCCGCCGCCTGAAGCTGCGCGAAGAACGCCTCGGGCGACTGGCCCACGCGCAGCTCGACCGGCGCGAGCAGGAGCATGCGGGTGCCGGGCGGATGCGCGAGCAGCCGCTCGACCGTCTGATCCACACTTTGCGCCCCCACCTGCGTGCTGCAGTCAGGGCAGTGCATCACGCCCAGCCGTGCGGCGAGCACGCGGAAGTAGTCGTACATCTCCGTGAGTGTGCCGACCGTGCTCCGCGGCGTGCTCCCCGTGCTCCGCTGCTCGATCGCGACGGCCGGTGCGAGCCCCTCGATCCGCTCGAAGAGCGGCTTCGGCACCTGCCCCACGAACTGCCTTGCGTAGGGCGACAGGCTCTCGACGTACCGCCGCTGCCCTTCGGCGTAGAGCGTGTCGAACGCGAGCGACGTCTTGCCCGACCCGCTCGGGCCGCAGCAGACGGTCATCGCGCCGCGCGGGATGTCGGCGTCGACCTTCTTGAGGTTGTGGAGCGCCGCGCCGCGGATCGTGATGCAGGGCGGGCCCGGATCGCGCGACGTCTTGGCGGCGGTCGCGAGGAGGGCCGCGAGGTGCTTCGTCGGATCGGCGGTCGCCCGCCGCCGCACCGCTGTTTTTTTCCGGGCATCACGGCCCGCCGCGAGCACCGGCCCGAGCGCCCGGCCCGTGTGCGACGCCTTGACTTGTGCCACCTGCTCGGGCGTGCCGGCCGCCACGATCAGCCCGCCGCCGGCGCCCCCCTCGGGCCCCAGGTCGATCACCCAGTCGGCCCGCTTCACGACGTCGAGGTTGTGCTCCACGACGAGCACGGTGTTGCCCGCGTCCACGAGCCGCTCGAGCACCGTGAGCAGCTGCCGCACGTCGGCCATGTGGAGGCCCGTCGTCGGCTCGTCGAGCACGTAGAGCGTCGTGCCGGTGGACCGCTTGGCGAGCTCCCGGGAGAGCTTCACGCGCTGCGCCTCGCCGCCCGAGAGCGTGGGCGACGCCTGCCCGAGGTGGAGGTAGTCGAGGCCGACGTCGCAGAGCGTCTGGAGCTTCCTGGCGATGTCGGGGGCGTCGGCGAAGAACTCGCGGGCCTCGCCGATCTCCATGGCGAGGAGCTCGGCGACGTTCTTCCCCTTCCAACGCACCTCGAGCGTGTCCTTCGCGAACCGCGTGCCGCCGCACACCTCGCACGTCACCCAGACGTCCGCCAGGAAATCCATGTCGAGGCGGGTCGAGCCGTGCCCCTCGCAGGCCTCGCAGCGGCCGCCCGCCACGTTGAAGCTGAACCGGCCCGCCTTCCAGCCGCGCTTCTTCGCGTCGGGCAGCATCGTGAAGAGCGTGCGGATGTCGTCCCACACCTTCACGTAGGTGGCCGGGTTGCTCCGCGGCGTGCGGCCGATCGGCGACTGGTCGATGACGATCACCTTGTCGAGTGCGTCGGCCCCCTCGTGCGCCGCGAAGGCGCCGGGGCTCGCCGCCTCGCTGCCCAGCCGCCGCCGCAGCTCGGGCTCGAGCACGTCGCCCACGAGCGAGCTTTTGCCGCTGCCGCTGACGCCCGTCACGCACACGA
>JBJTBO010000522.1:0-5444 GCA_046091445.1 Planctomycetaceae bacterium
GTGGCCCTCGATCTGACCGGTCTGCCGCCCGATCCGGCCCTCGTCGAGGCCTTCGTCGCCGACACGGGTCCGGATGCGTATGACCGCCTGGTCGACACGCTGCTGGCGAGTCCGGCGTGGGGCGAGCACCGCGGTCGCCACTGGCTCGACTACGCCCGCTACGCCGACACGCACGGGATTCACTTCGACAACTTCCGCGAGATGTGGACGTATCGCGACTGGGTGATCGCCGCCTTCAACCGCAACCTGCCCTTCGACGAGTTCACGCTGCTCCAACTCGCGGGCGATCTCGTCGAGCATCCGCAGGGGACGCCGCCGGCCCGCGTGCTCGACGATCGGATCGGCAGCGGATTCAACCGCTGCAACGTGACGACGAACGAGGGCGGCACGATCGACGAGGAGTACTACGTCCTCTACACGCGCGATCGCACCGAGACGACCTCCGCGGTGTGGCTCGGACTCACGACGGGCTGTGCCGTCTGCCACGACCACAAGTTCGATCCGCTCTCCCAACGCGAGTTCTACGAGTTCGCCGCGTTCTTCAACAACACGACCCAGAAGGCCAAGGACGGCAACGTGCAGGACACGCCGCCGATCCTGCCCGTGCCGCGGCCCGACGAGCAGGACCGCTTCACCGAGATCGAGCGGCTGCTGCCCGAGGCACGTGCCGCCCTGGACGAACGTCGCACGACGGCACGCCCCGCGTTCGACGCCTGGATCACGGCGGCGACGCCGCAGGTCCTGTCCGAGACCCGACCCGCCGACGTGCCGCTCGTCGCGCTCGCGTTCACGGAAGGCGCCGGCACATCCACCCGCGCCGCGGTGCGCGGCGACGCAGCGGCAGCCGGCCCGGCCGTGACACCGCCGGTCATGGAGATCGACGTGCCGCTCACGGCGACGACGACGTGGCAGTCGGGGCCGACCGGGCCCGCGCTCGCGCTCGACGGCCGGGCCGCCGAGCTGCCGACGGCCGGGGACATCGAGCACGACCAGCCCTTCAGCGTCAGCTGCTGGCTCAAGGTGCCGGCGATCGACACGGCCTACACGGTCGTCTCGCGCATGGACGTGGCCGCCGACTACCGTGGCTGGGATCTCCACGTGCAGGGGCGCCGCGTGGCGATGCACCTCGTCCACGCATGGCCGGGTGACGCGCTCAAGGTCGTCGCGACCGACCAGCTCAAGCCCGACACCTGGACCCTCGTCACGGCCACCTACGACGGGTCGGGAAAAGCCGAGGGCATCACGATCTCCTACGACGGCCGCCCCCAGAAGCCGAACGTCGAAACCAGGAGCTTCCAGAAGCACACGATCCGCACCGCCGTGCCATTCGTGATCGGCGGTCGCTCCGCGGGGTCGACGGCCCACGCCGTCGGGCTCTCCGATGTGACGGTCTGGGGCCGGGCGCTGACGACGACCGAGGTCGAGGGTCTCGCGCTCGCCCGCTCCCTCGCCGACGTCGTGAAGCTGCCCACGGGCGAGCGGCCGAAGGCGGCCGACGGCGTCTACGGATGGTGGCTCGGCCGGTTCGATGACGCGTTTCGCACGAGGACCGATCGGGTGAAGGAACTCGAGCGCGAGGAGGCCGCCATCCGTGGCCGTGGCAGCATCGCCCACGTCATGCACGAGAAGCCCGAGATGCCGAAGGCGTTCGTGCTGCACCGCGGCGAGTACGACCAGCGCCGCGACGAGGTGACCGCCGACACGCCCGACATGCTGCCTCCCTTTCCCGAGGATCTGCCGCGCAACCGGCTCGGCCTGGCCCGCTGGCTCGTGCGGCCCGACCACCCCCTCACCGCGCGCGTCACCGTCAACCGCTTCTGGCAGGAGGTCTTCGGCACGGGCCTCGTGCGCACCGCCGGCGACTTCGGCATCACCGGCGAGCTGCCGAGCCATCCCGAGCTGCTCGACTGGCTGGCCATCGAATTCCGGGAGAGCGGCTGGGACGTGAAGCGGCTCTTCAAACTCCTGGTGAGGAGCGCCGCCTATCGGCAGGCGGCCGTCACCACGCCCGAGAAGCTCGCCAGGGACGCCGACAACCGGCTGCTCTCGCGGGGGCCGCGGTTCCGCATGGACGCCGAGATGGTGCGCGACCACGCGCTGGCCGCGTCGGGGCTGCTCGTGCGGACGATCGGGGGCCCGAGCGTGAAGCCCTACCAGCCCGACGGGGTCTGGGAGGCGGTCTCGATGGGAGGCAACACGAGCCGCTACCAGCGTGACGCCGGGGAGAAGCTCTACCGGCGGAGCATGTACTGGTTCTGGAAGCGGACGGCGCCGCCGGCCTCGATGGAGATCTTCAACGCCCCATCCCGCGAGAACTGCACGGTGCGCCGCGAGCGCACGAACACGCCGCTCCAGGCGCTCGTCACGCTCAACGACCCGCAGTTCGTCGAGGCGGCCCGGGCACTGGCCGACGACGCGCTCCAGGCGGGCGGCGCGGACGATGCATCGCGCATCGAGTTCGTGTTTCGACGGCTCCTGGCGCGACCGCCCGCGGCCGACGAGATGGCGATCGTGCAGGCCTCGCTCGCGGAACTCGCCGCCTGGTATGCCGCCCATCCCGAGGAGGCGAAGCAGCTCGTCGCCATCGGGGAGTCGAAGCCACGCACCGACGACCCGCCGCGGCTGGCCGCCTGGACGATGCTCGCCAACGAGCTCATGAATCTCGACGAGGTGCTCTGCAAGTGAGAGGCCGACCCATGCACGACGCGACCATCCAGCCGGCGCCCCGCTCGCCCCTCGACGAGCTCGGCCTCGCGCTCACGCGACGACGCTTCTTCGAACGCGGCAGCCACCTGCTCGGCGGTGCCGCCCTCGCCACGCTCCTCGGCGAGGCGGCCGTTCCCGGCACGCCGGCGCTCGCCAACGCGTCGTCGGCCGGCGCCGTCTCGGGGGGCTTCGGTCCGCACTTCGCCCCGCGCGCCAAGCATGTCATCTACCTGCACATGGTGGGCGGCCCGCCGCAGATGGACCTCTACGACTACAAGCCGGTCATGAACGACTGGTACGACAAGGACCTGCCCGAGAGTGTCCGCAACGGCCAGCGTCTCACGACGATGACGTCGGGCCAGTCGCGGTTTCCGATCGCGCCGTCGAAGTACGCGTTCTCCCGCCATGGCGAGAGCGGGATGTGGGTCTGCGAACTGCTCCCGTGGACCGCGAAGATGGTCGACGAGATGTGCTTCATCCGCTCGATGCACACCGAGGCGATCAACCACGAGCCGGCGATCACCTACATGCAGACCGGCAACCAGATCACCGGCCGGCCCTGCCTCGGCTCGTGGACGAGCTACGGCCTCGGCAGCCTGAACCAGGACCTGCCGACCTTCGTCGTGATGGTGGCACGACCCTCGCAGAACGACCAGAACCAGGCGATCGGCGCGCGGCTCTGGTCGAGCGGATTCCTGCCCGGCGAGCACGCCGGCGTGAGCTTCCGCACCACCCGCGCCCCGATCCTCTACATCGGCAACCCCGCCGGCGTGTCATCCGCCGTGCGGCGCCGCACACTCGACGGGCTCCAGTCGCTCAACCAGCGGACGCTCGCGGCCCTCGGCGATCCCGAGACGCGCACGCGGATCGCGCAGTACGAGATGGCCTACCGGATGCAGGCCAGCGTGCCCGATCTCGTCGATCTGGCCGGCGAGCCGGAGACGACGCTCTCGCTGTATGGCGACGCGGTGCGGAAGCCGGGTTCCTTCGCCAACACGGTGCTCATGGCCCGCCGCATGGTGGAGCGCGGGGTGCGGTTCGTGCAGGTCTACATCAACAACTGGGACACCCACGCCAACGTGTCGGGGCGCCTGCCGAGCCAGTGCCGTGACATCGACCAGCCGTGCTGGGCCCTCGTGCAGGACCTCAAGGCCCGCGGGCTGCTCGACGAGACGCTCATCATCTGGGGAGGCGAGTTCGGCCGCACGGTCTACTCGCAGGGCGGCCTGTCGAAGGAGAACTACGGCCGCGATCACCACCCCCGCTGCTTCACGATGTGGATGTGCGGCGGCGGCGCCCGTCCCGGCCGGATCCACGGCGAGACCGACGACTTCTCCTACAACATCGTCAAGGAGCCCGTGCACATCCGCGACTTCCACGCCACGGTGCTGCACCTGCTCGGATTCGACCACGAACGCTTCACCTACCGGCACCTCGGGCTGGACCAGCGGCTCACCGGCGTCGAGCCGGCGCATGTCGTGACCGAACTCCTCGCGTGAGGCCGGGCGTTTCGCCGCATGCGGATGCGCTGCGCCAGGGCGCGGTCGGTGGTGGGCCACCGGCTCAGGGGCGGCAACGGGATCTCGTCCGCCGCTCCAACGGCGGATTGGCTCCTCGCTGTGGCCGCGGCGGCCACACGCTCGTCGAGCGTTCGCCGACCCCCTTCGCCTCGATGGTCGTGCTGGCCTCGTCAACCTGACATGAAACGCAGCATCGCTCTAGGATGGTGAGGGTGGCGTCCCGCACAGGCTGCGTTCACGGATGAGCGAACAGATCGGCGTCGTCCTCGTCTTCGGCGGCCTCGGCGCGGTGATCGCCGGGGCATGCTGGCTCGCCTACCGCGGCATCGCCACGCTCTGGCGGCGGCGCGAGGCGCGACGTCTCGTCGCACCGGCGCTGCTCCTCGCCTGCGGCCTCGTCGTCGGCGTCGCGCCGTTCGCCTACCAGCACGTCTACCTCGCCATCGTCGGGCTCGGCGAGCGTGAACGCGTCATCGACGGCGAGCGGCATCTCAACCTCACCGGCTGGGACCGCGACGGGTACGGCATCCTCGCGGACAGGCCCGACGTCGCGGTGCTCGAGATGAGCAACCCCGACGTCACCGATGCCACGCTCGCGCTCCTTGTGGACCTGCCGAACCTCCGCGAGCTCACGCTCAACGACTCGGCCGTGACGGACGCCGGCCTCGAGACGCTCGCGCGCCTGCCACGACTCGAGACGCTCCGCCTCGCCCGCACGCAGGTCACGCCCGACGGCCTGAGGACGTTTCTCGCGGCACCCCCGCCGCGGCTCGCGCGGATCGACGTGTCGGGCACGGGCGTGCCCGCGAAGGTCCTTCGTGACCGGAAAAACGCCGACCCCGAGGGAGCGCGTCGCTATGTCCAGTGACGGCGATCCCACCGCCCCCGAGGGGGCCGTTCGGCCCGTGCTCGTGGAGGAGCCGCCCGGCGGCCTCGACAGCGCGCGGTTCCTCTGCGAGGCATCGGCCCTCGCCTACCTTCCCGAGACGGAGGGCCGCCGGCGATTCGCCGACGACCTGGGGCTCGATGCCCGGCTCTTCAGTGTCGGCAACACGCAGGCATGGCTCGGGACGGACGACGCGAACATCGTGGTCGCGTTTCGCGGCACCGAGTCGCCCGCCACGCTCGACGGCCTCAAGGACATCCTCCTCACCGACGCGATGAACCTGCTCGTGGTGCCGGAGGGGCGCTTCGGCCACGACCTCTCCGCCGCCGGCG
>JBJTBO010000523.1:0-6739 GCA_046091445.1 Planctomycetaceae bacterium
GACGGACACTGCACCTACCTGCCGGGCGGCCGGTGGATCGTCAACGACACCTACCCGCAGGGCCCCGACCGCCTGCAGCGGGTCTACCTCTACGAGGTGGCGACCGGACGCCGCGTCGATCTGGGCGCGTTTCCATCACCCGCCGACTACACCGGCGAGTGGCGGTGCGACACGCATCCGCGTCACAGCCCCGATGGCCGCTGGCTGTGCATCGATTCGCCGCACACCGGTTCGGGGCGTCAGATGCACCTGCTCGACATCGGGTCGGTGGTCGCATCCTGAGCGGAGACGGATCGGGGCGTGCCGCTCCGGCCGCCGGACCGTATGCTCTGGGCGGCGGTGGTCCGGGGAGGTCTCTCGGAGCCGCCCCGCCGGTCTTCCTGCCGCCGTGGAGACTTCGATGCCCGCCACCCGACGCTCGTCCACCCGTCCGCTCCCGCGCCTCGCATGGCTCGTGCCGTGCATGACGCTGCTCGTCGCCGCACCCCCGTATCACGAGGCACCCGCGCAGTCGCCGCGCGCGCGGCCACGCCCCGCGAACCCGGCCGAGGTGAAGCGGCTCGACTCGCGGTTCGAGGAGGTGCAGTCCGAATTCGTGCGCGAGACGACGTCGCTCCTGACGTCGTACGAGCAGCTGGGCCAGTTCGATCGCGTGAAGGCGATCCTCGAGGCGTTCGTGAAGCTCGACCCCAAGAACGACCAGCTGAAGGCCAAGATCGCCGAGCTCGACGAGCGCATGCTGCAGGCCGGAGAGTTCGAGATGCGGCTGCAGCCGGGAGAATCGTGGCAGGCCGTCGGGGCCGTTCAGAAGGACCGGCCGAGCCGCATTCGCGTCTCCGGTGACTACCGCTTCCAGGCCAGCGGCAGCGTCACGGCCGACGGCGTCACGGGTGACGATCCGCAGTCGGGCATCGTGTCCCAGATTCCGTTCG
The DNA here is from genome assembly GCA_046091445.1 of Planctomycetaceae bacterium. GTDB lineage: Bacteria > Planctomycetota > Planctomycetia > Pirellulales > UBA1268 > QWPN01. Next base: position 933 of record JBJTBO010000523.1, read on the forward strand.
GCGCCGTGATGGGGGTGATCATCACGGCCAACCAGTCGGCGGACGCGAAGGCACCGCGTCCCTTTCTCATCGGCAGCACGTTCAACCGCAATGCGGAGCGGGATGGCGTCCTCCACCTGCGGACGAACATCCCGACCGGGACGAAGTGCACCGGTCGCCTCGACCTGCTCGTAAGCGGTCCGCAGCAGTGAGATCGTCCTGACCCACACCGCCACCCGCTCGCCACCGGCGCAACCGGCGGCCCGGGGCACCGGCACACCGCCGCGCTCGCACGCATCCTCGAGGAGCCGTCCCATGTTGTCCGTGCTTCGCCACACGACCCGCGGGATCGGTACCCGCCGCGCCGCTCGATCGCCTGCGCTGCGTGTCGCCATCATCGCCGCGGTCGCCGGGTTCGCATCCGCCATCCCGGCCCGCGGCGAGGTGCGGGTGCTCGTCGGGTCGTCCACGGGCCGCACCGCCAAGGAGCCCGATGCGGCCGTGATCAACGAGCCCTTCGCGGTCGCCTTCGACCGCACCGGCCGCCTCTATGCGGTCGAGTACACGCGGGGCGACAGGCTCTTCCGCATCGCCGACCCTGCGGCGGCATCACCGACCGTCGAGTTCGTGGCCGGTGTCTTTCGCTCGTCGCTCGAGAAGCGGGAACCGCCCGCGGATGCCGGCGACGGGGCGTCACGGTTCAACGGTCTGCACGACGTGGCGATCGCCCCCGACGGCACGGTGTACGTGGCGGACACGTTCCACCACCGCGTCTGCAGCTTCGACCCCGGGACGGGCCGCGTGCGCGTCGTCGCAGGCACGGGAGAAGCCGGATTCTCCGGTGACGGTGGGCCGGCCACGGAGGCGCGGTTCAACCAGGCCTACTGCGCGACGCTCGTGCCCGATGGCTCGGCGCTGCTCGTCGCCGACATCCGCAACGCGCGGGTCCGGCGCGTGGACCTGCGGGCGGGTACGGTGAGCACGGTGGTGGGCAATGGCACCGCAGGCCGTCCCGTGGACGGTGCGCCGGCCCTCGAGACGCCGCTCGCCGGTCCGCGCGCCGCCTGCATGACCGCCGACGGGACGATCTACGTGGCCCTCCGGGAGGGGAACGCGCTCGTCGAGGTGCGCGACGGTGTGGTCCGCACCGTCGTCAACGCATCCGGGACGTCAGGCTACGCCGGCGACGGTGGCCCGGGCCGCGAGGCGCGATTGGCGGGCCCGAAGTACGTGGACCTCGATCGCGCGGGCCGCGTGCTCGTCGCTGACACGGAAAACCACTGCATCCGCCGCTACGACCCCAGGACCGGGATGATCGTGACGATCGCCGGCACACCGCCGCGGCCCGGTGCGACGATCGGCGCGGACCTGCTCTCGACGGGCCTCAAGCGGCCCCACGGCTGCCGCATCGATCCATCCGGCCGACTCGTCATCGCCGACAGCGACAATGATCGGATCGTGGCGGGAGTGGTGGCCGACTGAGCGGCTGCGCGGCGATCACTGTCGCACGAGCACACGCGATCCCGGGCCGAGGATGTCGAGCAGTTCCGCGAGGTCGCGCTCGGAAACAACGACGCTCGAAGGTGCGACCGTGTCGGCCAACGCCGCGGGATCGTCGGCCGCCTCGATCACGATGCCGTCGTCGAGGATGAGTCCTCTCGCTTGGGTCGTGCCGGCCGGATCGGCTCCTGCGCCCCGCACCACCTCGCGCACCGCGAGTGACGAGCCGACGCGATCGAGCAGCTGACGACCGACGACGACAGTGAAGCGGCCCGCGTAGTTTCCGCCGACGTGCAGCGTGAGCCGACGACGCGACACGCTCACGGTGGCATCGAACGGGCCCCGCACCAGTTTCAGATGCTCGCCCGGATAGAGGGTCTGCAGGTCGTCGATCCCGTTGATCTTGGCGAGCAGCTGCCATGGCACGGCCAGCGCGGTGGCGATCGCGGGGAGCGTCTCACCCGGCGAGACGACATGCCCTGGCAGAAGCAGGTCGCGCTGGGAGTAGATGACCGTCCCGGCGAGCTGTCCGAGAAGGTCCTCGAGGCGTTGGCTCTCCTCGAGTCCGAGCGCCGGATCGTCGTGCCAGATCGACAGCGACGCGAGGGCCTCCGCGTAGCGACCCGCGGCGAGTTTTTCATGCGCATCGGCCCACGCCGACGTGAAGGCGGCGGACGGCGCGAGCGGCAGCGTGGGATCGGAGGTCACGACCGCCGCCGGGGCCGACTCCGCCGAGCCCGCCAGGAGTCCGGGTGGCGTCGTGCGATTGGGGAGCGCCGCGAAGCGATCCGGACGCAGCGTCTCCTCGGAAGGTCGGGCAGGGGAGGGCTCCGACACGGGAGGGGGCGCCGACTGCGCCGGCAGGAACGTCGCGGTGGTGTCGGCCGACACAGGTGCGGGCACGGGGATCGGCGACCTCGCCCCCGGTGCGGACGGTGTCACGGAGGCCGGAAATGCCGCCGCCTGGGTGTTCGCGGCCCCGGGCGGCGCGGAGGGGAACGCGGCTGGTGGGTCGGCGACCGTCGGGGATGATGACGCGGGAAGCGACGTGAACTCGACCTGGGGCGGCGCGAACGACGGCGCGTCCTCCGACGGGACCCCGGATCGCTGGGGCCCCTTCTGCACGATGGAGTAGGCGCCGTAGAGGATCGTGCCGAAGAGTGCCAGCACGAGCAGCGGCTTGAGCACCTCGAGGGAATCGGAGTCGCCCGTCGCCTGGCTCTTTCGCTGGGAGCGGCTCGCCATGTGTCACCTTCCTCGACGTTCGTGGCAGCCCCGACCGCACACCGTGTCGCGTGCGGGGGACGGGACGGGCAGGGGATGGTAGGGGCGGCCGATGGACCGTGCCAGACCGCTTCCCGGCCTGATTTGCGGGGGCGCCAGCGGTGCTGGCCACGGCGCGCACGGTCCGCGGCGGCGGTCACACCGCTTCCGGGATCGTCAATCGGGATGGACGAGGCGTATATTCCCGGGGTCGCGGCGTCGGTCCGGCCCCACCCCGCGGGTGATGCCGACGGCCTCGAGCGCGGTCGCATGGACGGGACCGTGCCGCATGCCCGATCGTGCCTGCACCGAGGTGAGCGATGCGTTCCCGTGACATCGATCCCAGCCGTGTCCGCGACGTCGTCGCGGTGGTGCTCGCCGGGGGCAAGGGAGCGAGGCTCGATCCGCTCACCAGGCACCGCGCGAAGCCGGCCGTGCCTTTCGGCGGAACCTACCGGATCGTCGACTTCGCCCTCTCGAATTGTCTCAACAGTGGTTTGCGAAGGCTGCTGGTGCTCACGCAGTACAAGGCGAGCAGTCTCGATCGCCACCTGAACCTCGGCTGGCACCGCTTCTTCTGCCGGGAACTGGGCGAGTTTCTCGACGTGCTGCCGCCGCAGCAGCGGGTCGACGAGCACTGGTATCTCGGCACCGCCGACGCGGTCTACCAGAACATCTACTCGATCGAGATGGCCGATCCCCGGCTGGTCGTCGTGCTCGCGGGCGACCACATCTACAAGATGAACTACCAGTCCCTCATCGAGGCGCATGAGGAGGGCGGCGCCGACGTGACGGTCGCCGCGCTCCCGGTGCCGCGGAGCACCGCCGGCGAATTCGGGACGATGGAGGTCGACGCGTCGGGACGCGTGCGGGCCTTTCGGGAGAAGGTCGCCGATCCGCCGGCGATGCCCGGCCAGCCGGGCATGGCGCTCGCGTCGATGGGGATCTACTGCTTCTCCGCCGACTTCCTGCTCGAAGCGCTGCGCCGCGACGCGGCGGACGGGGGCAGTCGGCACGACTTCGGACACGACATCCTCCCCAAGGTGATCGACCGGCACGCGGTGCAGTCCTTCTCCTTCCGTGACGAGAATCGCAAGCGTGACGCCTACTGGCGTGACGTCGGCACCATCGACGCCTACTTCGAGGCCAACATGGATCTCGTCGAGGTCGATCCGCAGCTGAATCTCTATGACGAGCAGTGGCCCATCCGCACCCACCATCCCGCCTATCCACCGCCGAAGTTCGTCTTCGCGGGAGAGGGACCCGACGCCAGACGGGGCGAGGCGACCGACAGCCTCGTCTGCCCCGGGGCGATCCTGTCGGGGGGCCGCGTGCACCGTTCGATCATCGGACCGGGCGTCCGCATCAACAGCTTTGCACGGGTCGAGGAATCGATCGTCTGTGAGGGCGTCGACATCGGTCGTCACGCGCTGGTGCGCCGCGCGATCATCGACAAGGGCGTGCAGGTGCCGCCACACGCGACCGTCGGCGTCGATCACGAGCAGGATGCCGCCCGCGGCCTGACGGTCTCGGCGGAGGGCGTGACCGTGGTCCCCAAGGGATTCCTCTTCCCCGTCGCGTCCCGCGGCCGGGAGCCCGTTCCGCAGACGGCGTCCTGACGACGCCTCCACCGATGCCTCCCCGCAACCTCCTCACGATCGCCCTCGCGGCAGCCCTCTGCATCGCGAGTTCGACGTTCGCCTCCCGGACGCTCCCCGGGCGACGCTTCAACGAGGTCGTGTCCCTGATCCAGGGGTCGCATCTCGATCCGGCACCGACGACGAGCCTCGTGGATGCGGCGATCGAGGCGGCCGTCGGACGCCTTGACGAGCACTCCGAATACCTCCGGGGCTTCCGCCGCGAGGCGGTCGAGACGGCACTCGACCAGGAGTTCGTCGGCGTGGGCCTCGAACTCGAGTGGGACGAGGCGACCCGCGAGCCGGTGGTGGTGGCCGCCATGCCCCGTGGCCCAGCCTGGCAGGCGGGCGTCACGAGCGGCACCCGGATCATCGCGATCGACGGCGTGCCGACCCATGGCGTCCCGCTCGCCGAGGTGGTCGTCCGGCTGCGGGGACCGCGTGGCACGTCCGCGATGCTCGAGGTGCGGGACCCGGTGATGCCGCACTCGCTCGATCCGCTCGTCGCACCGCCGACCGGACCGACGCGGGTCGTCCCGATCGTGCGCGATCTGGTGCGGATGGAGAGCGTGCTCGGAGATCGGCGGATGGCGGATGGATCATGGCTGTGGCGGCTCTCCGACGCGCCCGACGTCGCGCTCGTGAGGATCATCGGGTTTGGGGAGCACACCGCGGCCGAGTTTCGCACGGCTCTCGAGTCGCTCGCGGGGGACGACGAGACGAAGCATCCGCCGCTCCGTGGGCTCGTGCTCGACCTTCGCGACAATCCCGGCGGGCTGCTCACGGCCGCCGTCGAGGTCTGCGATCACCTGCTCGAGGAGGGCGTCATCGTGACCACCCGCAGCCGTGATGGCGGCTCCGCCCCTCAGGCACGGCATGCGACGGCGGGCGGATGGCGTGCGGACGTGCCGATCGTCGTGCTGGTCGACGGGCTCACCAGCAGCGCCGCCGAGATCGTGGCGGCATGCCTGCAGGACCATCGTCGCGCCGTCGTCGCCGGCAGCCGCACCTACGGGAAGGGGACGGTGCAATCGATCCTGCCCCTCGCGGGAGGCGAGGGCCTCCTCAAGCTGACCACCGCGGAGTACCTGAGGCCGAGCGGTGGACGGCTCCATCGCGGGAGCCACGACGGTGACGACGCACCCTGGGGGGTGACGCCCGATGCCGGGCTCGAGTGCGCTCCCACGCGCGCGGCGCTCGACCGGCTGCGGGCGTGGCGACGCCGAAGCGACACCGCCATCTCGGCGGACCGGACCACGGGCCCGTGCGCGATCGATGATGTGCTCGCGCGGGCCGTGGCTCGGCTGCAGCATCCCGGCCACGACGACTGAGCACGTCGTCACGCGGGCCGCAGGATCTCGGACGCGAGGAAGAAGCTTCCCGCCACGCATACCATCCCGCCCCGTCCGGCGACCCCGCGGGCCGCCT
>JBJTBO010000524.1:0-2402 GCA_046091445.1 Planctomycetaceae bacterium
AATCTGCGGTTCGCCATCGAAACGCCGCGCGTACGCACGGCGATCGAGCGCAACCGGGTCGTGCCGGTGCTCGCCGACTGGACGGAGCCCTCCGACGAGATCAAGCTCGCGCTCGAGAGCCTCGGCAGCAAGTCGATCCCCGTCCTCGCGATCTTTCCGGCGGGCGAACCCGGTGGCCCGCCCCCCGAGCCGATCGTGCTGCGCGACCTGCTCACGGAGGCGCAGGTGCTCGAGGCGATCGAGCGCGCGGGTCCATCGTGCTGCCCCCCGCCGGAGATCCGGGCAGCAGCGGCACCGCTCCCGGCCGGACGGTAGTGGCGCGCGCCTCCCTGCCCCGCGTCGTGGGCCGGGCCCGCCTCACACGCGGAAGTTCTGGACGAGCGACTTGAGGCTCTCGGCCTGCGCGTTGAGTTCCTCACCGCTGGCGGCGAGCTCCTCGGCATTCGCCGCGGTCCCTTCCGTGGTCTGTGACACGGAGCGGATGGCCAGCTTCACCTCGCTGGCGTTGCTCGACTGTGATTCCGTCGCGGCGGTGATGGCGGCGATCGTGGCCGCCGAACGGCCCGAGGCCTCGACGATCGCCTGGAGGGACTGGCCGACTCGGGCCGAAAGTGTCACTCCATCGGCGACACGCTTCGTCGATTCCCGGATGAGTTCCGAAATCTCCTTGGCCGCCTCGGCGGCGCGCTCGGCCAGTTTGCGCACCTCGTCGGCGACCACGGCGAAACCCAGCCCCTGCTCGCCCGCCCGGGCGGCCTCGATGGCGGCGTTGAGGGCGAGCAGATTCGTCTGACCGGCGATGTCCCCGATCACGCCGATGATCTCGTTGATCTGCTCGGACGACTGCTGGATCAGATTCATCGACCCGACCGCCTCGTTGACCGTCGCGCCCCCATCCCGGGCCATCGCGAGCGTCTTCTCCGCCTGATCGTTGGCATCGACGCAGTTGCGGAACACCTGCTCGATGGAGCCGATCACCTGCTCCACGGCGGCGGTCATCTCCTCGACGCTGGCCGCCTGGGACTGCGCGGACTCGCTCAGGCCCTCGGCGCTCTCGGCGATCATCCGGGCGCCCTCGTTTTGTTGGGAGGCTGCCTCGGAGATCTGTGCGATGAGGCTGCGGAGATCGACGAGCATCCGTTCGGCGTGGCTGCCGAGGCGGCCCATGTCATCGTCCCCCGAAAACGGAATGGGGCGGGTCAGGTCGCCGTGGCCGCGAACAGGCCGAGCGCCCACCGCACCGGCTCCCGCCCTCCGACGGCGCCCGGGAAGACGGTCAACGGCTGCCACGACGGAAGGACGCGCTCGCCCCGATAGTCGAGGCCCAGCGCCGTTCCCGCCGCATTCTGGTCGAGGGCGGCTCGCGATGCCGGCGTCTCGACCTCCTTGAAGACGGTGTAGACGACGCGCCGGCTCGCCGCATCGACGAGAAACACGTCATACACGCCGTAGCGCTCGAGGAGCCTGCGGAATGCGGGGTGCACGCCCGCATGAACGGCGGTGTATGCGGAGTCGTCGCCCGCCGTGTCGAGCAGGTGCTTCGATCCGGTCGGATTCGAATTGCCGGCGATGTAGAGCGACTGGAGCCGGGCGGCCACGTCGTCCAGCGAGTCGAGCAACGGTTGGACGATGGCGGGACTCCGGCCCCGCTTGTGGAGTTCGGTCGCCAGGCCCCGCGCGTACTCCGTGGCCAAGGCTCGTCGGTCCGCGGCCGCGGCGTCATCCTGCGGGCGCGTCGATGCGAGCGCCGCGTTGAAGGCACGCAGTGCCTCGAGCGTGGAGCGGTCACCCGCCGTCACGAGGAGTTCGTTCCGGAGCGTGGTGAAGAAGTGCTCCACGGACTTTGCGGTGATCGTCCTCACCACTTCGAGACGGGCGAACGCTTCGTCCTTCAGGGAGCGTGCCCCCGACCGGTACATCACGAAGGCAGTCAGGGCCAGCGGAGGCAGGGAGAGCAAGAGCAGCGAGAGGAGGATGAGGATGCGCAGCGACGACCTGGGCTGATTCATGGGCGACTGACGGGACGAGCGGAGGGATGGCGGGTAGGGGGACCGTACCCCGACGCAGTCGATAGAGCCCGCGATCGGGCGCGGCACAAATCGCCCCTCCGAAAGCGCCCCGACGAGCCGGAGAAGCGGCAGGATCGCTGTCACCTGCGCAACCCGATTTCATCGGTTGCAACCACCCGCGCGCGGCAGTCGAACCGGGCCCGCCGGCCGTGGGCTCGGAACGCGGTGCGTTCAGGCGAGGATGACGCGCGTCGCGTCGGGCGTCGCGGCACGCACGGTGCCGATGGGGCAGCTTTCCTGACCGAGATCGGCCAGGCGCCGCATGATCCCCTCGGCGGCGTGGGGTGCGACGACGAGCACCATGCCGATGCCCATGTTGAATACGCGCTCCAT
>JBJTBO010000525.1:0-15754 GCA_046091445.1 Planctomycetaceae bacterium
GCGTGCGCTTTACAGCCGGTAGGTCGACGCCAATCAAACGCGGCTTGGACCGATTCCTATCAACGGGGTGTCACGGGGTGGGTGGGTCGAGGGGGGAGGACCGACATGCACACGGAACGAATACGGGCTGCGGAGCCGGCCGGACCGTCCACGATCGCCTCGGATCGAGACGTCCGGACCTCATCCCTGCCGCTGCTTGTGCCTCGGATCCGCGCACACGACGAACACCACACCACGACGGCGCACGATCTTGCACTTCTCGCACATGCGGCGGACGCTGGCGCGGACCTTCATGACGTACTCGTGGGCGGAGCCGCTCGTCTGGCGACGGAGACGACACAGAGAACAGGGACGACACGGGGGACCGGGACGAAACAGGGACCAATCCGAGCCCCAGATGGTATCCCCGAGCCCACACCGATCACAAGGGGGTGGGCTTCAGGCCGCGGAACCGGCCGGTTTCAGCGTCTCGCCGGCTGCGGGGGGCGCGGTCAGGACGACCGGCCCCGCATCCGTGATCGCGACGGTGTGCTCGAAATGGGCGCTCGGCTGGCCGTCCACGGTCGACTGGGTCCAGTGGTCCGCGAGCACGCGCACCTTTTTCGAGCCCATGTTGACCATCGGCTCGACGGCGATCACGAGCCCGGGCTCGATCTCGAAGTCGTGATTCCTGCGGAATGCCGGCGTGCAGAAGTTCGGCACCTGCGGATCCTCGTGCATCGAGCGACCGATGCCGTGCCCCACGAAGTTCTCCACCACCGAAAAGCCGTGATCGCGCACGTACTTCGCCATCTCCGACGCCACGTCGCTCCAGCGGTTTCGCGACGCCATCAGCTGGATGGCCAGCGCGAGCACGCCCGCCGTGCAGTCGAGCAGGGTCTGGACCCGTGGCGAGACGCTGCCCACGGGATGCGTGACCGCGGCATCCCCGCACCAGCCCCCGACGCTGCATCCCGTATCGACGCTCACGACGTCGCCTTCGAGGAGCACGCGGGAACCGGGGATGCCGTGCACCACCTCGTCGTTCACGGAGATGCAACAGGTCGCGGGAAACGGCACCTTGCCCGGCACACCCTTGAAGAGCGGGATCGCATCGTGCTCGACGAAAAAATGCTCGACGGCGGCGTCGATCTCGGCCGTGGTGACCCCCGGCCGCACGAGTGCGGCCGCCCGCTGGTGGGCACCCCAGACGACGAGCCCCGCGCGGCGCATAAGCGCGATCTCGCGAGGTGAACGAAGAGTGACCACGTCGACCGCTCACGGACGGGAGGGGAGCCGGCTGCCAATTGCCTCGAGTATACCCGCAGGCTTCGGCGCGTCCGCAAGCCGCCGTCGATCGTCCGTCACTGTTCCGGAAGCCGCGCCCGCCTGGCGAATCGTTCGATCGCCCGCGTCACCCGCGCGAAGATCTCGTCGGCGTTTCCGAGGCCGTCCACGCTCGCCAGTTTTCCCTGCCGTGCGTAGTAGTCGAGCAGGGGCGCCGTCTGCTCCTCGAAACTCATGATGCGCCGGGCGAAGATGTCCGGGTCGTCGTCCGCCCGCCCGCGCGCCAGCATCCGTCGCACCAGCTCGTCGCGGGGCACCGCCAGCTCGATCACGCCGTCGACGCTGATCGCACGCCGTTCCAGCAGGTCATCGAGCGTGGCCGCCTGGGGCAGCGTCCGCGGAAACCCGTCGAGCAGGCAGCCGCCGCGGCAGTCGGGCTCCTGCAGTCTCGCGCTCACCATCCCGACGATGAGCGGGTCCGGCACGAGCTGCCCCTGCGACATGTACCGGGCGGCCTGCACGCCCGCCGGCGTCCCCTCGCGGACCGCCGCGCGCAGCATCTCACCGGTCGACAGATGGGGCACGCCCAGGAGACCCGCGAGCCGCTGGCATTGGGTGCCTTTGCCGGCGCCCGGGGGTCCGATGAGGATGATCCGCATGGCACGCCCGCCGGGGACGGCGGCAGGGGAAATGGGCCCGGCGGCAAACCGGCGCGGGACGGTCACCGGTCACGTCTTCTCCAGCAGCCCGCTGTAGTTTCGCATCACGAGGTGACTGTCGATCTTCTGCACCAGGTCGAACGCGACGCTCACCGCGATCAGCAGCCCCGTTCCTCCGTAGAAGCTCGCGATCTGGGTCGGGATGCCGAGCGCACCGCCGACGATCGTCGGAATGACGGCGACGAGGGCCAGGAAGCCGGCACCGACGTACGTGATGCGCTCCATCACCCGCTCCAGGTAGTCGGCCGTCCGCTTGCCGGGACGATACCCGGGGATGAAGGCCCCGAAGTTCTTGAGATTGTCGGCCATCTCGGTGGGATTGAAGGTGATCGCCGTCCAGAAGTAGCAGAAGAAGTAGATGAGCGCGATGTAGCACACGTTGTAGAGATACGACTGGCCTCGGGTGAACGAGTCGTAGAGCGACCGCAGCATGTCGCTGCCGGGGAAGAGACCGCTGAGATACTGGAAAAACATCTGCGGGAACAGGAGCAGCGAACTGGCGAAGATGATCGGCATCACGCCCGCCTGGTTCACCCGCAGCGGCAGGTACTGCCGCGTCCCGCCGTAGACGCGCCGCCCGCGCACGTGCTTGGCGCTCTGCGTCGGAATCCGGCGCTGGCCCTGCGTCATGAAGACCACGCCCGCCACGACGCCCACGAAGAGGGCCACGAGCACGAGGATCGTCTCGATCCCGAGCTTGCCGCCCCCGCCGCCGAGTTCCCACGTCGTGTCGTTGCCGAGTTCGACGAAGGCGCTCGGCATCGCGGCGAGGATGCCCGCCATGATCAGCAGGCTGATGCCGTTGCCGATGCCGAATTCGTCGATCTGCTCACCCAGCCACATCAGGAAGATCGTGCCCGCCGTCATCGTCATCACCGCGACGAACTGCCACACGAACGGCAGCCGGCCGTCCACGAGAAAGCCCGACTGGATGAGCGACTGCTCACCGACCTGCTGGGACGACAGGAAGGCGACGTAGGCCCAGCTCTGCACGATGCAGATGAGCACGGTCGCGTACCGCGTGTACTCGTTGATCTTCTTGCGACCCGCCTCCCCCTCCTTCTGCAGCCGCTCGAGCGGCGGCCAGACCGTGCCGAGCAGCTGGAAGATGATCGAGGCCGAGATGTACGGCATGATGCCGAGGCCGAAGATCGTGGCCTGCGACAACTGGCTCGCGGAGAAGACGGCGACCGTCCGCAGCAGGTCTCCGATCCCGCCCGACTGATCGGCGAAGGCGTTCATCGCCTGCGGGTCCACGATCGGCAGCGGCACCTGCCAGCCGACCCGGTAGATGGCGAGCAATCCCAGGGTCAGCAGAATCTTCTGCCGCAGTTCCGGAATCGTGAAGATGACGCGGATTTTCTCGAGCACGGAGGAGCCTCCATCTGACGGTGCACGGCGGCGACCGCCATACCCTAGCCGCCGACGGGCTTTTTCCGCGACGTCTTCTTGGCTCCCCGGACGACCGGTGCCGGTCCCGGCAACAGCGTCACGGATCCGCCGGCCGCCTCAATCTTCTGCCGGGCCGAGGCGCTGACGTGGTGTGCCGAGACCGCCAGCCGCTTCTTCAACTCCCCGCCCCCGAGGATCTTGAGGTCGTCCCATGCCCCCTTGAGCAGCCCGGCGGCACGCAGCGTTTCCGGTGTCACCTCGCCCCCGGCGGCGCACCGCTTTTCGAGCACCCCGACGTTGATGCTCACCACGGTCCGCCCGAAGCTGTTCGTGAATCCCCGTTTCGGAATCCGGCGGATGAGCGGGGTGCCACCGCCCTCGAAGATCGCCGGAGCGGACCATCCGGCGAGCTGTCCCTGCCCCTTGTTGCCGCGCCCGGCCGTCCGCCCCCGCCCGGAGCCGGGGCCTCGGCCGACGCGCAGCCGCCGGGTGTTTCGGTGAACGCCTGCATGGACGTCATTGAGCCGCATGGGATTCGATGCCTTTGCGAAGGGTGATGCCTGGCACGTCACGACCAGGCAGGTCGATGTCTTGGTAGTCGATGGCTGCCGGCACACGGCGTGGGGCCCGCGGCCGTGAGGCCGTGGACCGCCGGACTCGGGCGATCAAAGCGACACGCCGCGGAGCCGCTCGACCTCTTCCTTGGTGCGGAGCTGTTTCAGCCCCTCGAGCGTCGCCTTGACGAGGTTGACCGGATTCGTCGAGCCGTGGGCCTTGGTCAGCACGTCATGGATCCCGGCCGACTCGCAGACGGCCCGCACGGCGGCTCCTGCGATGATGCCCGTACCCGGACTCGCCGGGAGCAGGATGACCTTCGCCGTCTCGTAGCGTCCTTCGACCCGGTGGGGGATCGTCCCGGACTCGAGCGGCACCTCGATCAGGTTCTTCATGCCGTCCTTGATCGCCTTCTCGACCGCCGGAGGCACCTCGTTGGCCTTCGCGTAGCCGCAGCCGACCTTGCCGCGGCCGTTGCCCACGACGACGAGGCCGGCGAAGCTGAACCGCCGGCCACCCTTGACCACGGTGGCGCAGCGACGCACCTTCACCACCTTCTCGGCGAACTCGCCGCTCCGCTGTTCCTTTCCGCTCGACACGTCACGGTCTCCGTTGCGGTTGAATCCGTCAGAACTCGAGGCCTGCGGCGCGGGCGGCCTCGGCGAGCGCCGACACGCGACCGTGATACCGGAACGCCCCCCGGTCGAAGCAGACCTTCGTCACGCCTGCAGCGAGGGCTCGTTCCGCAACCGACCGGCCGATGGCCTCGGCCGCCGCGCGATTCCCCCCGAACGCCACCGCCTCGCGCAGTTCACGGTCGCGGGAACTCGCCGAGACGAGCGTCCGGCCCGTCGCGTCGTCGATCACCTGGGCATAGATGTGCTTGTGGCTCCGAAACACCGAAAGTCGCGGTCGTTCGGCCGTGCCCTTGATGGAGCGACGGACGCGAAAGCGCCGCCGTAGGCGCTGGCGAAGGATCGTGCGGGCGTGTTCCATGATGCACCGGGTTTCCGAAAGGTTGCTTGGGAAGGATTCGTGCCGGGGCTCGACGCGTCACACGGACGCATGGCGGGCGGGCGCCGGCGGCGCGAGGTGACGCGTCACTTCGTCACCGCCTTGCCGGCCTTGCGACGCACCTGCTCGTTCTCGTAGCGGATGCCCTTCCCCTTGTACGGCTCGGGCTTCCGTCGCGCGCGAACCTCGGCGGCGAACTGGCCGACGAGCTGCTTGTCGATCCCCTTGATCACGATGTGCGTCTGGTCCGGGCAGGTGACCGCCAGTCCCTTGGGAATCGGCACCTGCAGCTCGGTGGCGACGCCGACCCGCAGCTGCAGCACGTCCTTCTGGACCGCGGCGAGGTAGCCGACCCCGACGATCTCGAGCTTCTTCTCGAAGCCCTTGGAGACCCCCTCGACCATGTTCGCCGCGAGCGCACGCGTCAAGCCGTGCACGGAACGGGCGACGCGATGATCACCCGAACGGGTCACCACGATGCTGCCCGCGCCGTCACCACCCTCGACCGCCACCCGCACGTCGGGGTGGAGCGCATGCTCCAGATTTCCGAGCGGTCCCTGGACCACCAGGCGATCGCCGTTCACGACCGCCTTCACGCCCTTGGGCAGCGGTACCGGTGATTTGCCGATTCTCGACATCGCCCGTCGACCTCCCCGACTACCACAGTTCGCAGAGCACTTCGCCGCCGAGCTTCCGCTGCCTGGCCTCGCGATCACTCACGACGCCACTCGACGTCGACAGGATCGAGATTCCAAGCCCGCCGAGCACGGGCTTCAGCCGCACCGAGCGGCTGTACACGCGACGACCGGGCGAACTGACCCGCTTGATGTGACGAATCAGTCGCTCGCCGTTCGGACCATATTTCAATTCGAGCTGGAGCTGCGGCACGGGATGGCCCTCGACCTCGCGCCAGTCCCAGATGAAACCCTCTCGCTTGAGGACCTCCGCCACGCCCCGCTTCACCTTCGACAACGGCATCTCCACCGTCGGGCGCTCGATGCGCACGGCGTTCCTGATGCGTGTGAGCATGTCGGCGATCGGGTCGGTCATCATATCTGCGAAACCCTCTCTCGGATGCGATTCATGTCGCGTCGGCTCGGCCGCGGTGCGGCGCCCTCGTGCTACCAACTGGCCTTTCGAACCCCGGGAATACAGCCCTGATCCGCCAGCTTCCGGAAACAGATGCGACAGATCCCGAACTTGCGATACACCGCGCGAGGCCGTCCGCACAGCATGCAGCGACGCACGATCCTCGTGGAGAACTTCGGCTTCTGCTTCGCAGCCGCGATCTTCGATTTGCTTGCCATGGTTGGTCCGTTTTCCGTTCGCCTCGTTCAACGGGTCGGGCGACACCGCACCGCGCCCCGCCGCACCCTCTCACGCCGAATGGTCACATCACGCTCCGTCATTCTTCCTTCTTGAGAGGGACACCCATCGCCCGCAGAAACTGCCGGGCCTCGTCATCCGTCCGGGCCGACGTCACGAGGGTGATGTTCATGCCCTGGGGACGGGTGTAGCGGTCCGGGTTGATCTCGGGAAAAACCATCTGCTCCGACAGGCCGAGGCTGTAATTGCCGTGCCCGTCGAAGGCCGTGCTCGAGAGGCCCCGGAAGTCGCGGACCCGCGGAAGCGCGAGCGACACGAGCCTGTCGAGAAACTCGTACATCCGCCTCCCGCGGAGCGTGACCTTGCAGCCGATGGGGAGGTTTTCCCGCAGCTTGAAGCCCGAGACGGCCGCCTTGGAGAGGGTCGCGATCGGCTTCTGGCCCGTCACCTGTGCGAGCGCGCCGATCGCCTCCTCGAGGTGCTTCTTCTCGCTGACCGCCACGCCGACGCCCATGTTGACCACGATTTTCTCGAGCCGCGGGATGGAGTGCGGATTCGAACGGCCGAGCGCCTCGGCGAGCTGCGGCCGCACCTGCTTCATGTAGTGATCCAGCATCCGCGGCGTTTCCGCCGACGTCACTGCCGCCGCCTTCGCGGGCCTGCTCTTCTTCGCCATCGCTCGCGCCTTCCTCGAATCCCGTCAGCCGAACCGAACCAGACCACCCACCGCCGCCGCCGCATCCCGCGGACGGCCGCCCGGCATCATGCCTCCGCCGACCGTGCGACCCGGGCCGGCTTCGGCCGGCGCATCACACCATGTTCCGCACCGCACTTCCGACACAGCCGCACCTTGCCGCCGTCGGCCGCGACCCGCGTGCCAAGGCGGGTCGCCTTGCCGCACGCCGAGCAGACGAACAGTACGTTCGACGCGTCGATCGGCATCTCCTTGCTGAGACGTCCGCCCTGTGGATTCTTCTGGCTTCGCCGGATGTGCCGATACACCCGGTTGACGCCCTCGACGACGACGCGGCCGCCACCCGCCTCGCGGGAGTCCAGCACCTTGAGCACCTTGGCCCGTGTGCCGCGGGCGTTGCCGGTCCGAACCTCGACGATGTCACCCGCACGGATCAGCATCACACCACCTCGCTCGCCAGGCTGACGATCTTCATGAAGTTCCGGTCGCGCAGCTCACGCGCCACGGCCCCGAAGATGCGCGTGCCCTTCGGGTTTTGGTCGTTGTCGATGATCACGCAGGCATTGGAGTCGAACCGGACATAACTCCCGTCGTCCCGTCGCGTCGGCTTCTTGCACCTGACGATCACCGCCTTGACCACCGCCTTCTTCTTGACATCGCTGCCCGGGATGACGCTCTTCACGCTGCAGACGATGATGTCGCCGAGCCCCGCGGTGCGCTTGCGGCTGCCACCGAGCACCTTGAAGCACATCACTTCCTTCGCACCCGTGTTGTCGGCGACGGTGAGTCGCGTCTGCATCTGGATCATGGCTTCGGCCCCCGCGCAGGTTGCGTCGTCGCATCGGCACCGGTCGCCGCCGAATCCTCGGCACGGGCCGCCGTCTCCCGCATCCGGGTCGCCCGCGCTCCGCTCCGCAGCGATGCCACGTCCACGGCCGTGCTCTTCGCGACGATCCGCACCAGCTCCCACCGCTTGAGCCGGCTGCGCGGCCGACACTCGATGATCTCCACCAGGTCGCCCGGGGCGGATTCCTCGTGCTCGTCGTGCACGTGGCAGATCGTCCGGCGATGGAGGATGCGACCATACTTCGGATGCCGCGTGACCCGCGGAATCTCCACGCGCCTCGTCTTGCTGGCGGCGGCGCTGGTCACCGTTCCTGTCGCGACTCGCTTCGGCATTGCTTCGTTCCTGCTGTCCTAAGAGCGGCCACCCGCACCCTACGCGCCGGCACCACCGGCCCCTGCGGCCGGCGGCACGAGCGAACCGCGCTGATTCAGGATCGTCTGGCAGCGGGCGATCGTCTTGCGATGCTTGCGCATCTCGCTCGGCGCCGCCAGCTTTTCCGTCTGGGCCTGGACGCGGAGACGAAACAGCGTCTCGGCCGCATCCTTCCAGACGAGCCTGATCTGCTCGTCCGCCATGTCTCGCAATTCACTCGTCTTCGTCATGTGCTCCACCTGCCGCCCTACATTGGCCGCCGCTTCACGAACCGCACCCGCACCGGCATCTTGTGCGCGAGCCGCGCCATGCAGATGCGAGCCGCCTCTTCCGTCACTCCGCTGATCTCGTAGAGGATCATCCCGGGCTTGATCACCGCCGCCCAGAACTCCGGCTCGCCCTTTCCCTTCCCCATGCGCGTCTCGAGCGGAATCGACGTGATCGACTTGTGCGGGAAGACGCGCACGTAGAGCCGCCCCTCCGTGCGGAGGTACTGCTGGGCCGCGATGCGGCCGGCCTCGATCGTCGCAGCGGCGAGCCACCCCGGCTGCTCGGCCTGGAGGCCGTAGTCGCCGAAGACCACGCGGTTTCCCCGCGTGGCGTCACCTTTTATACGACCTCTTTGGCTTTTTCGGTGCTTGACCCTCTTGGGCATCAGCGCCATCGCCAGTCTCCTCGTACATGCCTTGATTCACCCACACCTGGATGCCGATGTTGCCCTGCGCGGTGGGCGCCTCGCAGAAGCCGTAGTCGATCTTCGCACGAAGCGTCGACAGCGGCATCGCGCCCGCGATCGCCTTTTCGCAGCGGGACATTTCCGCACCACCGAGCCGTCCGGCCAGCTGGACCTTCACCCCCTTCGCCCCGGCGTCCATCGTCGCGTCGATCGCCCGCTTGAGCGTGCGCCGGAAGGCGGCCCGCTTGGAGAGCTGGTCGGCGATGTCCTCGGCGATGAGCTGAGCCTGGATCTCCGGCCGCCCCACCTCCTCCACCTTCAGGTTCACGCGCCGCCCGAGCAGTTCCTGCAACTCCTCCTGGAGACGATCGACCTCCTGTCCCTTGCGGCCGATGATGACGCCGGGTCGCGCGGTGTGCAGGATGACCTTCACCTCGTCCCGGGTGCGCTCGATCTCGACCTTGGGGATCGCGGCCGCGCGGTACTTCGTCTTGAGGAAGCGGCGCACGCGGACATCCTCGAGGAGGAGATCCTTGAACTCGCGCTTCGACGCGTACCACCGGCTCTTCCACGGCTCCGTGATGCCCGTGCGAAACCCGGTGGGATGGACTTTTTGACCCATGGTGCTGCCTCACTCCGCTCCGCCGACACCACCGCCGACATCGGCCGCTTCCACGGCGACCGCGTCGAGGGAGACCCGAATATGGGACATCCGCCGCTTGATGCCGAACGCCATGCCGCGGGCACGCGGCCGGATCCGCTTGAACATCGGACCTCCGTCCACGCGGGCGTCGATCACGACGAGGTCGTCCACCCCGGCGGCCTGCTGGTGCTCGGCGTTGCCGAGCGCGCTTTTGATCACCTTCTCCAGCATGCGGGCCCCGCGATGCGGCTGGAACCGGAGGATGTCGAGCGCCTCGTCGGCGAACTTGCCGCGCACCAGATCGGCCAGCGCCCGCACCTTGCGGGGACTGATCCGGGCGAAACGATGAATGGCTGTGTAGGGCATGACTCTTCACGCGGCCGGGGGCCGCCTCACGTCGCCGCCGCCTTCGCCTTGCCGCCGTGCCCGCGGAACGTCCGCGTCGGCGCGAATTCTCCGAGCTTGTGCCCCACCATGTCCTCGGTCACGAACACCTTCAGGTGCTGCTTGCCGTTGTGGACCATGAACGTGAGACCGACGAACTCCGGCACGATCGTGCACGACCGCGACCATGTCTTGATCGGGTCACGGTTGCCGCTGGCCAGCTGCGCCTCGACCTTCTCGTACACGCGCGGATCCACGTACGGACCCTTTTTCGAACTACGTCCCATGCCGATGCCCTCGCTCCCACCCGGCCGTCGTCAGACGCACCACCGGGCTTCGTTGTCGTTCAACGCAGCTTGAGCTGCCCGTACCGCCTGCTCTTCCGCCGCCGGACGATCGCCGTACCCGACGGCTTCCGCGGCTTCCGCGTGCTCCCGCCCTTCGCGCTCTTGCCCGTGGGGCTGACCGGATGACGGCCACCCTTCGTGCGTCCCTCGCCACCGCCGTGCGGGTGGTCGATCGGATTCATCGCCGTACCCCGCACGTGAGGGCGGATGCCCATCCAGCGCGAGCGACCCGCCTTGCCGAGCACGACGTTCATGTGCTCGCCGTTGCCGATGGCGCCGATCGTGGCACGGCACGTGGCCGGCACGCGGCGGATCTCGCCGGACGGCAGCGTGAGCTGTGCCCACTCTGCCTCGCGGGCCACGAGGACCGCGGCGGACCCCGCCGACCGGCAGAGCCGACCGCCGCGCCCCGGCTGCAGCTCGATGTTGTGCACCTGCATGCCGAGCGGAATCGCCGACATCGGCAGGCAGTTGCCCACCTCGGGCGGGGCCGATTCGCCACTCTGCACGGTCGCCCCAGCCGTGAGCCCCTCGGGCGCGAGAATGAATCGCTTCTCACCGTCGGCATAGTGGACGAGCGCCACGCGGCAGGTGCGATTGGGGTCGTACTGGATCGAGTGCACCGTCCCGGGCACGCCGTCCTTGTTGCGCCGGAAATCGATCAGCCGATAGTGCTGCACGTGGCCGCCACCGCGATGCCGCGAGGTGATCTTGCCCTGGTTGTTCCGCCCGCCGGTCTTGTGCTTCCGCACACGCAGACGCTTGGGCGCTGCGGCGCCCGGCGACAGCTCGGCGAAGTCCGACACGCTCGCCCCACGGCGGCCCGGACTCGTCGGCTTGTAGTTGCGAATGCCCATGCGTGATCGTCCTCCGGCCCCGTTGCGGGACCATCCTCGAATCGGCCTGACCCTAGAAAATGCTGATCTTGAAATCGGGCTTGAGCGTCACGACGGCCTTCTTCCACGCCCGCGCGGGCGTGCGTCGGACGCGGCCGCGCCGCGCCTTCCCGAGACGGTTCTGCACCGCCACCTTCTCGACCTTGACGTTGAACATCTCCTCGACGGCCCGACGGATGTCCGCCTTGGTTGCAGCCGTGACCACCTCGAAGGAGTAGGCGTTGTGCCGGTTGGCACGGTGCATCCCCTTCTCGGTCACCAGAGGACGCACGATCACCTGGTGCGGCGCGAGCCGCGCGGTCAAGGCCGGAGGGGGAGGAACGGGCACGGCCATCGATCAACCCTCCTTGCCTTTCTTCGCGCCGGACGACCGGGCCGACCGCGGTCGCGGCGACGGGGCGCGTCGGGCAGGCTGTCGACCGGCGGCTGCGAAGTCGCAGGCGCCCGAAACGCATCGATCGCCGCCGTGGTCATGACGACGGCCCGCGGCGAGAGCAGGGCCCACGCATTCAGGTCCGCGACCGGCGTGACCGAGACCCCCGCGATGTTCCTCGCGCTCTTCCAGAACACCGCGTCGTGCTGCTCCGGAGCGACGAGCACCGTCGACTCCCCGAGCCCGAGCGCCGCGAGCATCCCGGCGACGGCCGCCGTGTTGGGGCCCGCGGCCGTCGCGTCGATCGGCAGGGCCGCCACGAGCTTCACCTCGTCGTCGGCGAGCCGCGACGCCAGCGCCATGCGGGTCGCCGCCTGGAGGGCCTTCCGCGGCATGCGCCAGCCGAAGTCCCGAGGATGCTTCGCGAAGATGTGGCCGCCACCACGCCGCGTGCCGCTGCGCCGGCCGCCCGCACGGGCGTTGCCCGTGCCCTTCTGCCGGTACAACTTTTTGGTCGAGCCGGCGACCTCGCCGCGTGTCTTCGTCTTGTGGGTGCCCTGGCGTTGATTCGCCTGGTACATGACGACGGCGTCGTGGAGGAGCTGCTTGTTGACGCGCGGCGCGATCTCTGCGGGATCGACGTCATACGACCCCACCTGCTTGCCGGTCACGTCATAGACGGCGAGATTCACTTGCCACCGCCCTTCTTCTTGGATGCCGGGGCCGCGCCACCGACCTTCCGGAGCTTGTTCGTCTGGCGCACGACGACGAATGAGCCGTTCGGTCCGGGCACCGCCCCCCGCACGAGGAGCAGGTTGCCGGCGGTGTCGATCCGCACGAGCCGGATGTTCCGCATCGTGGATCGCTCGCTGCCGTACCGTCCGGCCATTTTCTTCCCCTTGAACACCCGGGCGGGCGACGTGTTCATGCTCGTGCCGCCCGCATGGCGGTGCACCTTCTTCACGCCGTGCGTCGCACGCTGCCCCTTGAAGCCGTGCCGCTTCATCACACCCGACGTGCCACGCCCCTTGGTCGTGCCGGTGACGTCGACGTACTCGACCCCTTCGAACAGCCCGACCGTGAGCACCT
Organism: Planctomycetaceae bacterium; assembly: GCA_046091445.1. Taxonomy (GTDB): domain Bacteria; phylum Planctomycetota; class Planctomycetia; order Pirellulales; family UBA1268; genus QWPN01. The sequence goes on from JBJTBO010000525.1 coordinate 12,594, forward strand.
GGCCCACCTCGACGCCGTCGTACGTGCCCCGCAGTTCGCGAACGAACCGCTGCGGCTCACAGCCCGCCTTCGCGACCGCGACGACCCCCGCCTCGGCCCGGGCCTTCGCCCGACGACCATCGAGACTGGCAACCTGACCCCGGACGGAGCGACTCGCCAGACGACGGGGCTTGTCACGGAAACCCAACTGAACGGCCGAGTAGCCATCCCGATCGACGGTGCGCACACACAGCACCGGACACGGACCGGCCTCGATGACGGTGACGGGAACCACCTTCCCGTCCTCGTCGAAGATCTGGGTCATCCCGACCTTGCGACCCAGAATTCCCTTGCGGCCGACGGCATCGGGAGCCGGACACGACCGGGATCGCTTCATCGTTGCAGCAGTGACAGCCATCATGATTGACCTTTCGCCGACCGGACGGTTCCTCGCATGCGGTACGGCATCGGATGGCCGCTCGGATTCGACGAGCGACCTCCACCTCGCGGCGGACGTCGCCCCTGAACCGGCGCTCACGCTCGAAACACTCGGCAGCGGGAGCACCGAAAAAACGCCAGAAAAGGCGATTCCCGGCCTTACCCGCGATGCCGTCCACGCATGCCGTGCCGCGTGCTCCTGAGGATCGGTGTGGTGGTTCCTGTGATCTCGATGAAACGTGCGTTGCCGGGAGGGACCCGCGACCCCGTCGTCGTACCCATCAGCGCGACGACGCCTTGATTTTGATGTCGACGCCCGCCGGGAGACTGAGTTTGTTGAGCGCCTCGATCGTCTTCGCCGTGGCCTGAACGATGTCGATCACGCGCTTGTGCGTCCGAATCTCGTACTGCTGCCTGGCCTTCTTGTCGATGTGCGGACTGGAGAGGACGGTGTATCTTTCGACGCGCGTGGGCAGCGGAATCGGCCCATGCACTTCCGAATTGGTCCGCTTTGCCGTATCGACGATCTCCGCGGCGCTCTGGTCGAGCACCGCGTGGTCGTAGGCTTCCATGCGGATGCGGATGATTTCTTGCGTCGGCCCGGCCACAAAGGTCTGCTCCAGCGGAAACCTCGAAATTTAGGAAGCCGGTCCGTGGGTGTCAACACGCCGAAAAAGGACACGGGCACGGCGCGAATCGGCGGTGATTCGGCCGCTCGCTCGCCGTTCCGGGTCGTCCTCGTGATGGGGGTGAGTGGCTCCGGCAAGACGGTCGTCGGTCGCCTGCTGGCCGCCGCGCTCGGCTGGACCTTTCGCGACGCCGACGACCTCCACCCCCCGGAAAACGTCGCCCGCATGCGGTCCGGCCAGCCGCTCACCGACGCCGATCGCGAACCGTGGCTGCAGTCCCTCGCCGCGGTCGTCGATGCCGCACTGGCCTCATCCGGCCCCGGGCTCGTCCTCGCCTGTTCCGCCTTGAAACGCGCGTACCGGGATCGGCTCCGGGTGGCCAACCCGAGGGTCAAGCTCGTGCATCTCACCGGCCCCGAGACGATCCTTCGCGAACGCATCTCCGCCCGCGTCGGGCACTACATGCCGGCGTCGCTCCTGACGAGCCAGCTGGCCACGCTCGAGCCCCCCGAGGCGGCCGAACGCGCGCTCGTGATCGACGTCATCGACCCGCCCGAAACCATCGCGGCCCGCATCCTCGAGCAAATCGCCCCGCCGCCGCGGAACTGACAGCATCCCGGCGATCCCGTCCGGCTCAGAGCCGCTTGAGACGGATGTCGCGAAACTCCGCCCACATCGGCTTGCCCGCGTGGAGCTGCAGGGCGATCACGCCCTCGGCGAGCGCCCTGGGGTGCTCGTCCACGAAGTCGAGGATGAGCCGGCCGTTGAGCCAATGCCGGATGCGGTGGCCCTCGGCGCGGATGACGACGTCGTTCCATTCATCGACCTTCGCGAGCGCCTCGAATTCATCCGCGGTGATGAGGGTGGCCTGCACCTGCTTCGGACCCTCGGCGGGCCAGATCGCCTTCTCGCCCACCATGCAGATGCGGCCCCGCCCTCCGGCGAGCCCCCCCTCGTCGTAGATGAATCCCGGCACGTTGGGAAAGCGCTCCTCGTTTCTCAGTTCGTGCTGGTATCCGCGGACCACCCATCGGTTCCGGGCCGACGCTTCGTCGACCCGCACCGACCGGTACTGGATGCCCGAGTTGTTCGTCGCGGTGCAGCGGAACGAAAGCCGCAGTTCGAAGTCCCGCACCGGATCCCCCTCGCAGATCAGGAACGTATTGCCGGCAGCGGGCTGCTCGACCGTCGTCTCGCCATGAATGACGCCGTCCCGCACGCTCCAGAGGCGTGGATCGCCGTCCCAGCCCGAGAGATCCCGGCCGTTGAAAAGCGCGGTCATGCCCGGGTCCGGGGGGCCGGAGACCGCAGGTTCGGCGGCCGACGCCACGGCGAGCGCGGAGGCGGCGGTCAGGGCGAGAAACCGGGCGGCTACGTGGCGCATCGGGAGCTCCATGTCGGTTGGTGCGGGGTCGAGTGGTGCGGGCCGGCAGCGAAACGGACCGAGTCTACCCTCCTCACGACGATCGCTGAGGCGAGGCGACCCGCCGCCGCCTCCGGCCGAAAAGGCCACGCCGCGGCCCTACCGGGACGCCGCACGATCGGATACCGTCCGCTGCATGCGACACCGGTCCGACGCCGCCTCGCGGCGACGCCCCTCACGAGCCCGCTCATGAAAGCGCTCCTGCTCACGGCGCCCGGCACCCTCGCCGTGGCCGACATCGACGTCCCCACGCCAGGCCCCGACGAGATTCGCATCCGCGTCGCCGCGTGCGGCATCTGCGGCAGTGACGTGCACGGCTTCACCGGCGCGACCGGCCGACGCATCCCGCCGCTCGTGATGGGTCACGAGGCGGCCGGGGTCGTCGATGCCGTCGGCGGGAACGTGCGGGACCTCGCCGCAGGGGATCGTGTGGCCCTCGACTCGACGGTCTTCTGCGGTGCTTGCGAGCACTGCCTGGCCGACCGGGAGAATCTCTGCACGCACCGCGAGGTGCTCGGTGTGTCGTGCGGCGCGTACCGGCGACATGGCTGCTTCGCGGAGTATGCGGTCGTGCCTCGCCGCATCGCGCACCGGATCCCGGACAGCATGAGCTTCGTGTCCGCCGCGCTGCTCGAACCGCTCACCATCGCCCTGCACGCGGCGCACCTGGGCGAGGCCGGGCCGGCGGTGCG
>JBJTBO010000526.1:0-4136 GCA_046091445.1 Planctomycetaceae bacterium
CACCCACCCCGCTCCGCGCGCCATGCTGCAGATCCACGACCCGCAACCCCTCCCATCGCCGCCCGACGAGCCCGCGGCGCCGGAGGACGCGCCGGAGCGTCATCGACGCGGGCTGCTCGCGACCCTGATGGTCGCCTGGACGCGGCTGACGATCCGGGCGCCCGGAACGGTCGTGCTGGTCGCGGTGCTCTCGGCGGTCGTGGCCGGGTTCTGGACCGCGCGCCACCTCGGCTACAAGGTGGGCCGTGTCGACCTGCTCGATCCCGAGAGCGACTACAACAAGCTCTGGATCGACTACGCGCAGGAGTTCGGCGAGGAGGACGATGCGGTCATCGTCGTCGAGGGCTCCGACCGCGAGCAGGTCGTGGCGGTGCTCGATGAACTCTCCCGCGAGGTGGCACGGCACGACGCGCTGTTCCACGCCGTGCTTCACGAGGTCGATCTCTCCAGGATCCGCTCCAAGGGACTCCACTACCTCGCGCCGGCGGACCTCGAGGGACTCGACCGCTTCACCGCGCAGGCGGAGCCCGTGCTCGACGGTGGGTGGGGACACCTCAAGGTGGCGACGACCGTCGGCGGGCTCGCCTCCCAGCTCGCGGCCGGTGATGCCACGACACCCGGCGGCGAGTCACCGCTGCCGGCGCTCGAACGCTACACCGAGGCGCTGCTCGCGGCGGTCGAGGCGAGCCTGGCGGCGCGGCCGCAGGCTGCGGCCGACTACGTGTCGCCGTGGCCGGGCATGCCCGCGTCGTTCGCGACGCTGCGCGATCTCTCGGGAGAGCACCTGCTCGCCAAAAACGGTCGCCTGGGCTTCGTGCTCCTGCGCCTCGCCAAGCAGGAGGGCGGGTTCGCCGGCGCGTCGGCCGCCACCGACGAGCTGCGGAGGGTCATCGACGCCGTGGCGGGTGGTCATCCCGACGTCGAGATCGGCCTGACCGGGCTGCCGGTCATGGAAAACGACGAGATGCGGGCCAGCGAACAGTCGATGGTGTGGGCGAGCGTGCTCTCGCTGATCGCCGTCGCCGTCGTGATCAGCGCGGGCTTCGGGGGTCTGCGGCACGCGCTCATGGCCAACGGCGTGCTCATCATCGGCATGGCGTGGGCGTTCGCGTGGGCGACGGCGAGCGTCGGCCATCTCAACATCCTCAGCGTGACGTTCACCGTCACGATGATCGGCGTGGGGATCGACTATGGCACCTACTACGTCGGCCGATACCTCGAAAGCCGCCGTCGCGGGCTCTCGTGCGAAGAGGCGCTCCTCGAGACGAGCGAATCGGTCGGCCCGGGCATCCTCACCGGAGCGATCACCACGGCGATCGCCTTCTTCTGCGCGAGCCTCACGAGTTTCGTGGGGGTCGCGGAGCTGGGCACGATCGCGGGAGGCGGCATCCTCCTCTGCTGTGCCGCCGAGCTCCTCGTCCTGCCGGCGGTGCTGGCGATCGTCGACCGGAGCGTCCTCGGCCGGCGCCTGCCCGAACCGGTGCCGGTGCACGCCTGGCTCGATCCCCTCATGCGTCGGCCGCGGCTCGTGGTGCTGGCCGGCATGGCCTGCACGATGGCCGTCGCGGGCGGCCTCCACGAGCTCGACTACGACCACAATCTGCTCAACATGCAGCCCGACGGGCTGGAGAGCGTCGAGGTCGAGAAGAAGCTCCTCGAGGAGTGCGACCAGAGCGTCTGGTATGCGCTCTCGATCGCCGACTCACGGGAGCAGCTGCTCGAGCGCAAGGAGCGGCTCGTCGCCCTGCCGAACGTGGAGCGCGTGGACGAGATCGCCCCGCTCCTGCCGTCGGACGAGGAGCTCAAGCGCCCCGTGATCGCGCGGGTGCGCGACCGGCTCGCCGGACTGCCGGAGCGGCCGCCACAGATTCCGGTCGACCGGATCGAGACGCTCGGCGAGACGCTCGCGTGGGCGCACGCCGAGGTCGTGAAGCGGCCCGGCGGACTGCGGACGGCCTGGCACATCGAACGCATCCGGGATGCGCTGCGGAGGCTCACGCCGGAGGAGTGCTACCGCACCGTGTCGGCCTTCCAGCAGCGGGCCGCGGGCGACCTGCTCAGCCGGCTCCATGCCCTCGCCGTCGTGGCCGACCCGGAGCCGCCGTCGCTCGACGACCTGCCGCCGAGTCTCGTGGAACGGTTCGTCGGCTCGAGCGGCCGCCACCTCCTGAAGATCTACGGGCGCGGCGACATCTGGAACTTCGATTCCCTCGAGCGGTTCGTGCACGACGTCCGCAGCATCGATCCCCGGGCCACCGGCAACCCGCTGCAGGCCTACGAGGCATCGCTCGAAATGAAGCGGAGCTACGAGCAGGCCGCGCTCGCCGCGCTCGTCGTGATCCTCGGCGTGCTCTGGCTCGACTTCCGCCACGTCGGCCACGCGCTGCTCGCCGCCCTGCCGCTCTTCGTGGGCATGCTGCAGATGTTCGGCCTGATGGGCCTCGTCGGCATCGACCTCAACCCGGCGAACCTGATCGGCATCCCGCTCATCCTCGGCATCGCCGTCGATTACGGCGTGCACGTGATGCACGACGCGATCGAGCGGCCCGGCCCCTACCGCATGAGCGCCTCGACCGCCAACTCCGTGCTCGTCGACGCGCTGACGACGATCCTCGGCTTCGGTGCGCTCATGGTGGCCAACCACCGCGGACTCGAGAGCCTCGGGCGTGTCCTGTCGCTCGGCGTGACCACATGCACGATCAGCGCGCTCATTCTTCTGCCGGCGCTCCTGACGATGCTCCGCCGCCGCACGCATCAGCCCGCCGACGTCGAAGACGAGGCGGCCGCCGCCGAGGATGCGACGGTCGAGGCGGCGCCGGTGCGGCATGCCGCGTGACGGTCGTCACGGAGACCCGAGCCCAGCCGCGGAAGTCGCCTTGTGCCGTGCCGGACGGCGCGGGACCTCCCCCCGCCCGCCACCCCCGAGGTCGACCCATGCACGCCTTCATTCCTGACCGGCATGCCGCGCGCGTCCGTCGCGGGAGCGAGGTTCGCGGATCGGCACTCCTCGCCGTGCTCGTCCTCGCCGCGTTCCACGGCCGGCCAGTCGAGGCGCAGCCCCCCGTGCCGCCGCAGGCCACGCTCCAGGGGCCCGCCACCGGCGCGGTGACTCCGGCACCGGCCACCACGCAACCGGTGGACGTCGTGCTCGAGGATCAGTTCCGCAACCGCCGCGGCACGGCCGACCTGCGCGGCGACGTGGTCGTGCTCGTCTATGCCGCGCGTCACGGCGCGGAGGCGGCCCTCGACGTCGGCCGCAGGCTGCACCTGCGCTTCCATCCGACGGCCGACGGGGCCGAGGCGGAGGCGTGGTCGACGCAGCCCGTCGTGCCCCCAGCGGGCTGGCCGGCCGGCGTCCGCGTTCCCGACGTGCACGTCGTGCCGATCGCGTGCGTGCCGGAGGTGCCGCGTCCGCTCCACGCGGTGGCCCGCACCCGGCTCCGGCAGGAGTCCCCCCACGTCTCGGTGTGGCTCGACTTCGACGACGTCATGCGGCAGCAATTCGGCATGGTGCCCGACGAGCCCAACGTCGCGGTGATCGACACCCGCGGCGTGGTCCACGGCGTCCGGTCAGGGCATGTCGACCCGGCGCTCTTCGAGGATCTCGTGCGGGTGGTGGACAGGCTGCGCGTCGCGTCGCTCGCGAACCTCCGCACGGCCGCCGTGCCGGCCCCCGTCGTCCCCGCCGGGTCGGTGGCTCCACGCGGCGCCGCTGCGGGAAGTGGCGTCGTGCCCGCCGGCGGGATTCGCTGATCGAGAGCCAGCGACTGGCTCCGTGTGCGTGCGTCGACGTGGCGCTTCCAAAGCCCGCAACCGCAAACGGTGCCTGTCCCTTTCGCGTGGCCTTTCGCCCGTCCCTTTCGCCCCGCGCTCGCTGTCCATTTGCCCTGCCCCCTGTGGCGCACGCCTCCAGGCGTGCGAACCCGGGAGGAAGGGCGAAGCGTCTGAGCTACTCAGAGTCGGGGTCGATGCCCAGTGGCTCGTCTTCCGGTGCGCCGATACGCATTCGCACGCTTTCCAGCGTGCGAATGCCTATGGGCGCACCGGCACACGAGCCACTGGGCATCGCCCCCCACTCTGGGTAGGTCAGACGCTTCGCCCTTCCTCGCGGGGTAGCACGCCCGGAGGCGAGCGCC
>JBJTBO010000527.1:0-12959 GCA_046091445.1 Planctomycetaceae bacterium
GGAACGCGATCGATGCCGCCGGCTGCCGGGCGACCGTGCTTGCGGAAATCGATTGGATCGTGACCAACGACACCGTGGTGCGACCGGACATCGTGGTCGTGTGTGGCCCGGCTCCGCCACAGCATGTCGAAGAGCCACCGGCGCTGGTGGCCGAGATTCTCTCCCCCGCGACTCGTGATCGCGACCTGACGGTGAAGCGGGAGTTGTATGAGGCGAACGGCGTGCCCTGGTATTGGATCGTGGATCCCGATCACGCCGAGCCTTCCCTGCTGCGGCTGGGAGAGACCGGCCGGTACGAGCCCGTGCTGGCCCGCGGCCGAATCGAACTCGATCTCTGCGCCGATTGCAGGATCACGCTCGACTTCCATGGCTGAATCGGGAGTCGTGATGTGTGCGACGTCAGCGCGTGGTGTTCGAAACCCGCGTCACGACCTCCTGGAGGCAGGCCGTGATCAGTTCCACCTCCCACACGAGCGGCGGCCGCGTGGCGAAACCGGGCTCGATACGGATCACGAGCGGCCAGGCCTCGGGTCCGGCGATGTCGAAGCCGTGCCGATTGATCGCGTCGTGATCACGGGCCGAGATCTCGAACGCCTCGCCAAACATCACGGCCAGCGACGTGCTCTTCGCGGTGGCTTTTTCATCCCCCCGCAGGGCGGCGGCGAGCGTCTTGGCATCTTCGTAGATGGCCAATCCCTGCTGCACGCCCGATTGGCCCATCACGACGGCATGCACGAGCCGGCCGTCCAGGCGGTGGATGTCGAGCGGCATGTCGCTCGGCAGCTTCCGCCAGGGACGGGCGCGATAGAACTCGGCCGCGGCCGCATACAGCCCGCGCTGGAGGGCGTCGGTCATGCCGGGCACACCGGCCAGCGGCCGCAGCGTGTCGGGGCCGTCCATCGCGGTCGCGAGCGATTCGGCCATCTTCTCGACCACCGGCAGCGCGGCGGCCAGCGAGACGGGGATGCCCGCCGGCGCGAGTGCTGCGGCGAGACCTGCCGCGACGTCGGCATCCACCACCTCGAGCCGTTCGGGCCTGATCCCCGCCTCGCGCATGGCCCGCAGCACGAGTCGCACGAGGTGGCCGTCGTCAGGGCGGGTCGTCGTGATGTCGGGCACGAGCACGTGGTCGTGCGTCCGACTGGCCACGAGCGCAATCCATGGCCGATACGGCTCCCCTTCGCCTGTGATCCAGGCGGGCGCGTGGCGGAGATCGGCCTCCCAGATCTCGCCCGGCTCCTGCGGCAAAGCCACCAGGGCAGCGGCGACGGCAGCGGGGTCGAAGGTGTCGTCTTCCTCCTCCGCCCGCGCCCGCTCCGCGGTGGCGATCCGCTCGTCCACGTCGGCGAGGGCGCGGTCGAGTTCCGTCAGGGCGACGCGAAACTCCTGCCGGATGCCGATTCGCTGGAACCGCTTCGCCCACGCCGTGGGAAACGCTCCCGGCCGCATCGCCACGCGCGCCGGCCGACGCGGCTCACCCTCGCGTGGAAACCGCATGGCCGTCGAAAGCGTGTCCCAGAGTTCCTCCGCCCTGGGTTTCCGCGCGCTGGCATCGACGGTGATCATCCGGCCGTCGAGCGCCGACACGACGTGAAAGGACCATCCCGCCCCCGGGTCACGCCCGAGGTGCATCTGCCACTCCTCGGCCTCGTCCTGGGGGAGTGCCGCGAGCGCGTCGAGCATGGCTCCTCGCGGGGCTCGGGCGGGCTTCGCCGGCGGGTCGACCGCCGTGCCGCTCCCAGCCCGGAGCCAGGACCTCGCCCCCGGCACGTCGAGCCACACGCCCCGGGAGTCGCGGACGTACAGCGCCGCCTCGTCTTCCGCGCCGATTGTGACGAGCGTGAGGTCGCGGTCGATCTGTTCTCCTGAGAGCATCAGCCGGGGAACGTGGGGGTTGGCATCGATCGCCGTGGCGAGAAGCCGCCGAGACTCCTCGCCGTCGCCGGCGTCGGCAAACTGGATCAGAGCCCGGGCATAGTCCCAGCCCGAGTAGGGCTCGTCGGCACGCGCGGCGCAGATCGCGCGTGCCGCGTCGAAGCGGCGCAGCGTCATCAGGATGTCCAGGTGCACGAAGCGGGCGGTCGTCGTATCGGCGGCGTCGAGCCGGGCGAGGTCCTCACACAGAGCGAGGGCTTCCGTGAGCCGTCCGGTCGCCACGAGACACTGGACGAGTCCACGTTTACAGAGAAGATATCCCGGCGCTTCGGGCTTTCGGCCGAGACGGCCGGCATGCCGCCCGATCCAGGCCACGCCCAGATCGCGATCGCCGGCGGCAACACCCGCGCGGTACGAGGCTTCCGCGTGTGCCACATCGTCCGCAAGGTCACCGAAGAGCGCGTGGGCCTCGGCGGTGTCCTCCATCCCGAGTGCGCCCGCCGGCGAGCCGGCCACCGAACGCCCCGCGAGCGGGGCACGGGATTTCTTGCTGCGTTTCGCCATGCGCGCGTCCCTCGTGCCGTCGGTCCGACGGCCCCGAGTTTAGCGGCATCGTCGCCGTGGGGTGACCGAGAACAGGGTGGGTGATTCGCTCGCGATGTCGCCGGCGGCGAGACTGCCCCACACGCGCATCGGCACCCGCACGCGCGAGACGTTGCCGGCGACGTCCACCTGACGCACCCGCACGAGGTTGCGTCCGGCACGCGGCTCGAGTGACTCCGTCCAGGCTCGGCCGTTGACCGAATACTCGACCCGGGCCCCGGGCTCGATCCCCGCGACCGTGAGGCTCCCCTCCGAGATGGCCAGGGCCACGGGCGCGTCCCCGCCGGCGACGGTCATGCGGGGGGCGAGCGGCCGCGACCGGTCGAGCGTGAATGTGAAGGTCGTCGCGGGCGAGGCGAGTCCGTCGCGATCGACCTGACGGACGAGCACCGTGTTTCCGCCCGGACGCGCGCGAAACCCGCGTCGCCAGGTCTCGCCCCCGTCGCGCGAATACTCGGCCCGAAAGCCGGGGGCCGTGTCGACGCGCAGCCGGCCGTCGCGCGTGATGCGATCCTCGGCACTGTGGCCGGTGTCACGGACGAGATGCACCTCGGGCGCGGCCACGGACGCCCCGAGCCCGCGCAGCAGGGCAGACCAATCGCCCGATCCGGACATGCCGCCCTCCACTGCCCCGTCGGGTGCCTGCACCATCACCATCACCATCGTCGTGAACATGATTTCCATGTTCGATCGGCTGCGGAACACCACGAATGCCGATTGGCCGCCGTCCGTCGGCCCCGTCTGCCCATCGAACGTGTCGAACGGGATCGGTTCGGAACCGCCGAGCAGGCTGCCGTCGCCGGCGTAGACCACCGTCGAGGAGGTGCTCTCCGATCCGCCGTCGGCGAAGAGCTGCATCGCGGGATCGACGACCGAGTCGGGGTTGAGACGCAGCCAGAGCGGCATCACGGTGAATGACGACGACTCGCCGATCGAATCATCCGTGATCCACAGGACGATGACACCCGTGTCGCCCTGCTGCGCGTCGACGAGCCAGGCCGCGTTGCCGGGACCAGCCGGAAACGCCGCCGCCGGGTCGACGGCCGGGCCGAAGGGTCGCTCCGTCCGCAGCCGGGCGAGCCACGACAACGGCGCGGGCATCGGCTCCTCCGGCACGCCTGCCGTTCCGTCGGTGTCGGACATCGGCTGGTCCATCAACTGGGCCACCATGACGAGCGCCGTGCTGAGCGAGGTGAGCGCGAAGTTGGAATCGGAGCGGGCGACGAGGAAGTCGTCGTGCACGCCGTCGGTGGCCGGCGGTGTGAAGCCCGCGAGGTCCGCGAACGAGAGCGGCGACGAGGCATCGAGGGGCGAGCCGGGACCGCCGAACACGACCCCATCGACTGCGGCAGCCAACGGGGCGGGATCGCCCGGGGGCGTGGACGCGTCCGCGCCACCCGGCGGATTGAGACGGCCCCAGATGGGCACGACCTGCGTCGACGTCACACCGTCGCGGACCGTCAGCTTCAGCCAGTAGACGACCGCACCGCTCGGTGCCGAAGAGGCTGCCGTGATCCATGGCCGCTCCGCGGCGCTCTCCGGGAAGCCGGCTGAGAACGCGGGTGCAGCGGATGTCTGCGCCACCTCGCTCGACGTGACGAAGGCGATCCCCGCGTCGGAATCGGGGCCGGGGTCGTGTGTGGCGCCACCGGGCGGATCGACGTCGGCGGCAAGCAGCGCGCGAGGCTCGAGACGCTCCGGGCCGAGGTGCAGGCGAGCGCGCGGGAGGCGATGGAGGGGCATGGGTGGATCCTGAGAAGATGGAGCGAAACCGAGCGGCCGAGACTTCTAGAAGGGCCGCCCCACGGCCACAAGGTTTGTCGCGGGCCATGCGACGCACCATGAGCACGGGCGCTGGGGATCGCGGCGACGCCGGGGGCCTGCCACACGCTCGCAACGCCCGGACGCCGTGCGTGAACCTGTGGTGCACCGATCGGCCGCGGTACGATCGCGGGAGATCCGCCCATGTCCCCAACGCTGCCCGTCTTGTCGTCGGGCCGCCGGAGCCGGCCATGCCAGCCATCGCCGGCCATGGTGTCCATCCCTCGATCGCAAGGGCAACCCGCCATGAGGCCACGTACCCGCTCCACGTCCGGACCCTCGCCGTTCATCGTGCTGTGCCATGTGGCGTGCGCGAGTCTGCTCGGCGGTCTGCACGCGTGCGCCGCCGAATCACCGCGAACGGGAGACGCCAGGCGACTCGACCTCGGCGATGGTGTCGTGCTCGAGGTGGTCTTCATCCCGCCCGGCGAGGTTCTCATGGGCAGCACGGCGAAGGAGAAGGCGTGGGCCACGGGCACTGAGGGCGGGGCCGCGCCGGGCACGACCCGCGAATCATTCGAGGGCGAACGCCCGCGCCCCACGCGAGTGCCCCACGCGTTCTGGATCGGGCGCACGGAGGTGACGGTGGGGCAGTTCCGTCGTTTCGCGGAGGAGTCCGGGTTCGTCACCGATGCCGAAAAGCCGGATGGTGAAACGCAGGTCTTCGACACGGAGTGGAACGGCTACCACCTCACGACGACGACCGTGCAGCCCTGGAAATCGATGCGCGGGAAGAGCTGGCGCGATCCGAACTGGTCCTTCCCCAATCGCGATGATTTTCCGGTCGTGTGCGTGAGCTACGACGACATGCAGGCGTTCTGCCGCTGGCTCACACGGCGCGAGGCCGAGGCCGGGCGTCTGCCCGAGAAGCTCGAGTACCGTCTGCCCACCGAGGCCGAGTGGGAGTACGCCTGTCGCGGCGGGAGCACGGAGAGCCTCGCCTACTGGTGGGGCGACGAACTGGAGGAGGGCGAGGGCAGGCTGAACATCTCCGGCCTCGACCTCCTGCCGAGCCGCACCAAGGCCTGGCCCCTCGGCAAGGCACCCTGGAACGACGGCTTCGCGTTCGTCTCGCCGGTCGACCACTACGGCGAGCGGGGGCGTAACGGCTTCGGGCTGGCCGACATGTGCGGCGGCGTCTGGGAGTTCGTCATCGACCACTTCGATCCCACGGGCGGCCACGAGGAGATCCACTGGGAGGACGCCGAGCGCCGCACCGTCAGCCGACCGGTCTGCCGTGGCGGCACCTACTTCGACGTCCCGGGCAACGCCCGTTGTGCCGTGCGGCTCGGCATCCGCAGCGTCACCTACTCCGACTCGCGGGACGGCTTCCGCGTCTGCCTTGGACGACGCGTGTCCCCGTCGGCCGGCGCACCGTGAGGCCGGCGTGAGGATCGGCGTGTCGCCGGCTCGGGGGCGGCCGGGTCATGACGCGGTGCGGCGGCTCGAACGTGGCTACCGCACGACGCGGGCGCCGCCGCCGGTGATGACCTTCTCCACCTCGGCTCGCGTGGCCATCGAGGTGTCGCCGGGGGTGGTCGAGGCAAGGGCGCCGTGGGCGGCGCCGTAGTCCACCGCGTGCTGCGGGTCGTTGAACTCGAGGAACCCGAAGGCCAGGCCGCTCGCGAAGCTGTCGCCACCGCCGACACGATCGAGGATCTCGAGGTCGGGATACTTCCGGCTCTCGCGAAAGGCGCCATCGTGCCAGAGGATCGCGCTCCAGTCGTTCCGCGTCGCCGTGATGACCCGCCTGAGCGTGGTGGCCGCGACCTTGAAGTTGGGGTAGTCCCGCACCGCGGTCTCGATCATCCGCTTGAACGCATCGGTTTCGATCGCGGAGAGGGTGTGGTCGACGCCCGCCACCTCGAAGCCGAGCGACGCCGTGAAGTCCTCCTCGTTGCCGATCATCACGTCGACGTGCCGGGCGATCGCCCGATTCACCTCGCGCGCCTTCGCGTGCCCGCCGATGCTCTTCCAGAGGCTCGGCCGGTAGTTGAGGTCGTACGACACGACCGTGCCGTGCCGCTTCGCCGCCTGCACCGCCTCGATGGCGAGGTCCGCGGTGGTCGCGGAGAGCGCCGCGAAGATGCCGCCGGTGTGGAACCAGCGCACGCCGAGCCTGCCGAAGAGATGGTCCCAGTCGACGTCGCCGGGCTTCATCTGGCTGGCCGCCGTGTTGCCCCGGTCGGGCACGCCGACGGCACCGCGGATCCCGAAGCCCCGCTCGGTGAAGTTGAGGCCGTTGCGCACGCTGCGGCCGATCCCGTCATCGGGACGCCACCGGATGAAGTCGGTGGCCACGCCCCCCTGCATGATGCAGTCCTCGATGAGGTGCCCCACTTCGTTGTCGACGAAGGCGGTCACGACGGCGGTGCGGAGGCCGAAGCACTTCCGGAGGCCGCGGGCGACGTTGTACTCGCCGCCTCCTTCCCAGGCCTGGAAGCTGCGGGCCGTGCGGATCCGCCCCTCGCCCGGGTCGAGCCGCAGCATGATCTCGCCGAGTGCGACCGCGTCGAACGCGCAGGATTCCTTCGGCTTCAGGGGAAGTCCCATCGTGTCTCCTCGCGTGCGGGGTGGCAAAGGGGGCCGAGGCAGGTCAGGCCGGTCCCTCGGTGAACACCGGCAACGTGTCGGCCACGAGCGGCTCCACGCCCGCCTCGCGGGCGATCGCGTCGAGCGCCTCCACCTCGGCGCGCGAGAAGAGAAGTCCGCCCGCGCGGTCGCTTCGTGCGGCCGCCTGGGCCTCGACCTGGCCGGGCAGCAGGCACCGGTCGTTGCCGTGGCCCAGGATGTCGGCGAGGACCGCCTGCACGTTGGCCGCCTGCGAGCGACCCCGGGCGAACGCGCCGCCGGAGATCGCCTCCGGGTGGATCACCTGGAAGAAGAACGCACAGCCCTGCTTCTCGCCCGGCACGGCGGCGCGGCTGCGGATCGTCGGCAGCGAGCCGCCGATGAGCGCCGCGACGACCTCGGTCAGGAGCGCGAGGCCATACCCCTTGTGCGCGCCGAAGGGGAGCAGCGAGACGGCGTGTGCCGGGTCGGTGGTGGGACGGCCGCCCGCGTCCACGGCGGCGTCGGGGGGCAGCATCTTCCCCTCGCGCTTGAGCTGCTGGACGCGGCCCATCGCGATGACGCTCGTGGCCCAGTCGATGACCAGCGGATAGCCGACCGCGTCCATCGTGGGGAAGCCCCACGAGTGCGGATTCGTGCCGAGGGTGGGGAACACGCCTCCGAAGGGCACGACCTCGGCGAGCGAGGCGGTGCAGTTCGTGTAGGCGACGTAGCCGCGGCGGGCCGCCTCCATGACGTAGCCGCCGCCCCAGAGGTAGTGGAAGGCGTTGTCCACCGCGACGGTGCCGCTGCCGTGGACGTCGGCCAGCCCGATGCAGGTCTCCATCGCCTCCCACGCGACCGACTGGCCGAGCTTCTTGCACGCGTCCCAGGTCTGGCAGGCGTCGAACCGCGACGGCAGCCGGCGGATCGTCGCCCGCGGCACGCAGCCTCCGGCCTTCGAGCCGAAGTGGCTGTCGAGGTCGAGGGCCTTGATCGCGTTGTGCGTGCGGATGCCGTGGCGCGTGGCGGCGGTCGCCAGCCGTGCGGCATCCACCGCCTCGGTCTCGGCGAATCCCCGCGCGAGATAGGCCGCCCTGACGAGCGACTCGTGCCGCGCGACCGGCACCACGTGGAACGTCTCGGCCATGTCCCCCCTCCCCTTCCCGTCAGGTCACCTTCGTCACCGGCACCTCCGGATTCACCTGCGCCAGGGGCGCCTCCCCGCGCATCGCCCGCACGAGGTTCGTCACGGCGGCCATCGCCTGGCGCTGCACGCTCTCGTGGGTGCGCGAGCCGACGTGCGGCGTGACGAGGCAGGTGGGCAGATGGGTGAGCGGGTGGTTCGCGGGTGGCGGCTCCACGTCGAGGACGTCGGTGCCGTAACCCCGCACCCTCCCCGAGGCGAGCGCGGCGGCCATGTCCGCGGTGTTGACGATCTCGCCCCGCGCGCAGTTGATCACGATCACGCCCGGCTTCATCCGTGCGATCGATTCGGTCCGCACGAGGTCGCGGGTAGCGGGCGTGAGGTTCGTGTGGAGCGAGACGTAGTCGGACCGGTCGAAGAGGTCGTCGAGCGAAGCGGCCCGCTCGATGCCGTGGGCTTCCGCGAAGGCGTCGTCCCACGCCACGTCGTGCCCGAGCGGCTTCATGCCGAAGGCGTGCGCGCGGACGGCGACCTCCTTGCCGATGCGGCCCATGCCCACGATGCCGATCGTCTTGCCGAGCAGTTCGCGGCCGGTCTTCCGCTGCCAGCCGCCGGAACGGGTTGAGTCGGCGTGGAAGAGGAGGTGCGTCTCGAGCGACAGGAGGAGCAGGAACGCGTGCTCCGCCACGGTCGTGTGGTTGACGCCGGGCGTGAACAGGACGGGGATGCCGCGGGCGGTGCAGCCGGCGACGTCGATCTTGTCGACCCCGATGCCGTACTTGCTCAGCACCCGCAGCCTCGGCCGCGCCCGATCGAGCACGGCCGCCGTGATCATGTCGTCGCCGCAGATGAAGCCGTCGATCTCGCCGACGAGGGCGAGGGTGTCCGCCTCGGAGAGCGGACCACGGGCCGTCACCACCTCCCAGCCGGTCGCGGCGAGCGCCGCATGATGCTCGCCCGGCGTGTCCTGAAACGACGTCGTCGTGACGAGAATGCGGTGCGGCATGGGGCTCGACAGGCGGGCCGAAGGGTGCGGGAACCCTACCGCCTTGCGGGCGAATTCGCAATCGTCCCGCGCGTCAGCGGTCGTCCCGCGCGGCCCGGCCGGTGATCACCTCGGTCACGAAGGGCTCGAGAAGGCTCGCGTGCCGGCCATTCCATTTCCAGAGGTGGCTCTCGCGGCGATCGGCGTCACCCGCCCCGGTCACGCCGGTGCGATGCAGCCAGTAGGCCTCGTGCGGGCCGAGCGGATGGCGCGCGAACTCGGCGTGACGATGCTCGGGCACGCGCGTCTTCAGCCAGTTCCACAGGACGACATGGGCAACGCACGCCTCGTCGGGTGCCCGCATGCACCAGCGGCGGTACTCCAGCTCGGTCACCGGCTCGATCCGGGAGCCCAGGCCCGCGAAGGGGCCGCCACGCGGATCGAGGAGGTCGGCCGCGGCGACGATCCCGACCGGGCTCGTCGAGAGCACGATGACGACGTCCGGGTCGGCGGCGGCATCCGTCCGGGCACGGCGCGCCGCTGCGAGGGCGTCGATGCCAGCGAGCCACGTGGTGAGTCGGGCGGCGAGGATCAAGCGTTCCGCGGCGAGGGCTGCCGACGGGGCCGAGAGGTCGGGCAGCGGTCGGGCCGCGCGAGCCTCCGCGACCGTCTCGCGCAGACCGTCGATCCAGCGGCGGGAGGTCGGTCGCATGGACGCTCTCTGGTGGAAGGCGTGAGGTCGGCAGCCGGCCGGGGCACGAAACGAGCCGGGCGGCGGGCCGGCCTGCGGGTGCAGGCTGGCCGCGCCGCCCGGGCGCCTATCGGATTGTGTGGATCCTCGCGACTGCCGAGGAGTGGGACGTCGGTCGTTCGGAGCAACGTGGCGGCGGCTCGCCGCCCGGCACGGCCGGCCACGCCGTCGGACGCTGTCTCGTCGCGACGGGAGGCAGGCCGGCCCGGCTCAGCGGCCGAACTGCTGCCGCAACCACTCGTTCTTCCGCCTCTCGAGTTCGATCAGCTTGGCGACCGGACCCTTGCGCGCCCCGTTGACCTGGGCACGATTCGCGGGGGCATCGGCGGCCGACGCGAACGAGGAGAGCACGAGGGTCGACACGACCGCCATCACGAAGAGCATGCGCTGCATGGAAGACTCCTGCACGAGAGAGGGGAAACGGACACGACGAGCGGTTTCCGGGCGCGGGCGGGCAGCCCATGCGCGGGACCGGAAAGGGGGATCGACCGTCGCCACGGAGATCCTGCAGTTCCCGGGCGCGGCGCCGCATCGGCGGAGAAACCCATACCCGACGCCCGCACGGCGCCTCGCGCGCCGTCCGCGCGATCCGGCGTCGCATGCGCGAAAAATCGGCGGGCGGCGCCCGCAGTCCCTTGACCACGCGGCATTCGTGTGCCGCGCGGCGTCACGCGACGGTCACCCGCCGTACGCGGTCGCCGTGTCCATGCGGGCGAGGTCGTCATCGAGCGAGCGGTGCGGCCGGATGCCGAGCCGCGCGAGGGCACCGTGGTAGGCACGCACCGCCTCCGCGGCATCCACCTCGCCGTCGGCCACCGCCCGCAGGTGGCGGACGAACTCGGGCTGATGCTCGGCCGCGTTGATCGAGCGACCGAAGAGCGCGACACGCGCGCCGTGCGCCTTCGCGTCGGCGAGCAGGGCGAAGGCATCGTGCGTGGTGCCGGCACCGCCGCCGAGGATGCCCACCACCAGCGTGCGGTCGTACGCGGCGAGCTGCTCCGTCACCGCCGGCCCGAGGTAGGGGATCTTGAGGAAGAGCGGTCGGCCCGCGCGCGGCACACCGGCCAGCGCGCGGACGACATGGTCGGCGAGGAACCGCGCGACGTCCCGTGGCCGCTCGCCACTCGCCCGGCCGGGGACGCGGCCGAGGGCGTTGGGGAAGAACACCTCGAGAAAATGACGAAACCCCTGCCGCTCCGCGTCGATGCGGAAATCGCGATATGCCGCGAGCATGGCCCGGTCGAGCGCGGCGTCGTCGTTGAGCGTGAGCGAGAAGAGCCCCAGGGTCGCGCCCCGGGCCGTATCGGCGTGCGCGGCGTCCACGCGGCCGCAGCGGGCCTGGGCGATCGTGGTCGTGGAAAACGGCAGGGCGGGCTCCCGCGGGTAGCCGCCCGTGCCCGCCGCGAGCCAGATGTCGGACGTGTCGTTCATCCGCACCGCGGGGGTCACGGCGGAATCGACGAAGAGCCCCTCCTCGATCGCGAGCACCTCGCTGGTGCTCGCGCTCATGAGCATGATGTCGACGAGCCCCTGCGAGACGAGCGCGCGGATGTTCTCGCGATACTCCTCGATCGATCGGAAGGGTCCGGTGGCCGGATCCCCGCCCGGCCGCAGGCCCGGCGCGGCCAGCCCGAAGGCCATGTCGGCGTCCTTGGCGTCGGCGAGGATGAAGTCGCGGCACGGCGGATCGGCGACGATCCGCGCGAGCTTGAGGTCGAGCGATTTGGGCTGGCGGGTGTGCATGGGCCAGATGGTACCGCGCGGCGGCCCGGTACACTGTGGCCACCTCGGCACCGCCGTCGCAGCGACGCCGGCCCTGGCACCCGACGCGTCGCCGACCATGTCCCGAGATGCCGCCCGCGACATCGACTGCACGATCTGCGGCACGTGCGTGGCGGACATGCTCGTGCGGCCGGTGCCGCTCGGGGCCGCGGTCGGCGGCGGCCGGCTGTTCCACGTCGAGCCGATCGAGGCCACCACCGGCGGCATCGTCTGCAACACCGGCATCGCCATGCGCCGGCTCGGGGTGCGTGTGGCTGCGGCGAGCCTCGTCGGGGACGACGTGTGGGGCCGGTTGATCCGCGATCGCCTCGACGGCGAGGCGATCGACGCGACGGCGCTCGAGACACACCCGTCGCTCGCCACGAGCACGACCGCCGCCCTGATCGACCCGTCCGGTGAACGCAGCTTCGCGCACCACGTGGGCGCGCCGGCCGCGCTCGATGCCGGCTTCCTCGCGCGGCACGGCGGGCTGTGCGCGCGCAGCCGCTATCTCCTCGTCGGCTACGTCGGCCTGCTGCCCGCGCTCGAGGCCGACCTCGCCGCGGCGCTCGCCGCCGCGCGGGAGACGGGCTGCCGGATCGCGCTCGAGACGGGCGGCAGCGGCGGCTCGCTCGACCAGGTCGCCCCCGCCCTGCGTCACGTCGATTGCTACGTGCCGAGCTTCGACGAGGCGAGCCACCAGACGGGGCTCGACGACCCGCGGGCGATCGTCGACCGGTATCGGGAGGCGGGGTGCGCGGGCGTCGTCGGCGTGAAGCTCGGCACGCGCGGCGTCATCCTCTCCGAGTCGGCGACGAGTCCCGCCCTCCTCGAGATTCCCTGCGTGCCGGCTCCGGGACCGGTGGCCGACACGACCGGCGCGGGCGACGCGTTTCTCGCGGGCCTGATCACCGGGCTGCTGCGGGGCATGCCGCTCGACGCGGCGGGCCGCCTCGGAGCGGCCACGGCCGCCTGCTGCGTGACGGGCCTCGGGGCCACGGCGGGGCTGCGGTCGTACGACGAGACGCTGCGTCTCGCGCGCGGGTGACCGGGTCGCTCACGCGTCGCGCGTGAAGAGCGCGAGCTCCGTCGTCAGCCCCGGTCCGAATGCCATCGCCACGCAGGGCCCCTCGCCCCCCGCGAGCACCCGCTCGAGGATGAAGAGGATCGTGGCACTCGACATGTTGCCGTGCTCGGCGAGCACCGCCTGCGAGTCGGCGAGGGCCTGCGGGTCGAGCGCGAGTGACTCCTCGACACGGGCGAGGATGCGCGGCCCGCCCGGGTGCACCGCCCAGTCGGCGACGGCCGCCACCTCCAGGCCGACGCCGCCCAGGACGTCGGCGAGTGTCTCCGGAAGCGCGGCGGCGATGACCGCGGGCACGCGTGCCGACAGGTTCATCTCGAAGCCGTGGTCGCCGATGATCCAGCCCATCTCGTCGCGCGAGTCGGGCAGGATGCGCGACCAC
>JBJTBO010000528.1:0-5139 GCA_046091445.1 Planctomycetaceae bacterium
TCGCGGGCGGGAGCGACTGGTTCCGATCACCAGGGCCGTCGCTCGGTGCCCACGCCCGGATGGTCGGCGTGGAACTTCCGCCGGATGCGCTGGCGGCGGTCGGTCCGGAGGCCGCCAACGGCGAGCGGCGGCACCGGACGCACCCGACAGCGGTCGATCGGACCATGGCACCGGGGCAGGCGGCTGAACGGTGGTTGCGGATGCGGCACACACTCGTGAGGGAACTCTGATGGGGTACGCGCTGTTCTTTCTGGCCGTGGTGGCGGCCTGCCTGCTCTGGTCGGCGGCGTTCACGGCGGGAGCGGCTCGGGCCCAGCGGGCCTGGCTGCGGCGGCTCTTGCTTGGCGTGGCGGTGGTCGTCCCGATCGCTGCGTTGAGTCCGTGGGTGATCGCGACGTGGCTGCTGGCGTTCCGGCTCGCGATCGAGACGAACTGGTTCGGTCCGACCGTGTCGTGCGCCGTCGCTGCGCTTGTCGGCGGCATCTGGATCGCGGTGGCGGGCATGTCGCGCCGCCCGGATGGCACGCCGGCCGCCGCGGCATGGCCGGTCATCGGTCTCGCGGGGCTCTTCGTGATCGCCCAGATGGTGGCGTTCGGGATCCTGCTCATCCTCGACAATGCGGTGGCGGCTCAGGCGCCCTATATGCGGCTGGAGGCGGCGTCGCTCATCCAGGCGCACCTCCCGCCGGCGGTGCCCGACGCGGAGAACGCGGCGCCGCTCTACCGCGAGGCCTTCGTGCGGCTCGACACGGATGCCGCGGCGCAGGCATCCACAGGACCACTCCCGCGGGGCCCGGCAGCCGACGTGACCGCCGAGGCGACACGAGATCTCCTGCGGCGCCATGCCGCCACGCTCGACCTGCTCCGTGCGGCGGCCGACCGCGACACCTGCCGCTTCGATCGCGACTGGACGCGGCCGTCGTTCGACATGATCCTGCCGGAGATCCAGGCGATGCGAGACGCGGCGCGGCTGCTCGCGATCGCCGCGCACACCGCGGCGGCCGACGGCGACGTCCCGGCGGCCCTGCAGGATGTCGCGCGGATCGTCAGGATGGGGCATCATGCCGCCAGCGAACCGCTCCTGATCTCCGGACTGGTCGGCCTTGCGATCGACGGGGTCGGCCTGGACACGCTTGCGCGCGTGCTGCCCGCCTGCACGACGGACCATGCCGCGGCGCTCTCGGCCGCGGACCCCGTCGGATCGCCACCGACGCTCGTCCGCAGCATGTTCGGCGAGGAGGCCTTCGGTCTGGCGACGTTCGCCGACGTAGCCGACGCCCGCCTCGGGTTGACCAGCCTGCAGCAGGTGATTCTTGCCGAAGCAGCCCAGCGCAGCCGGTTCGTCGGACGTCCGGGCGAGTTTCTCTACCGCGTCTTCCTGCTGCCGGCCGACATCGACGGCTACCGCCGGTTCATGCACCGCCAGCAGCAGTCCATCGCCCAGTCGCGACCCTTCGCGGCCGTCCGCCAGGAGAACACCGCCGACGAGGAGGACACCGAGCGGCGGCGACCGGGCCTCTTGTCCGCGCTGATCATGCCCGCCCTCGGTCAGGTGCGGTTGCAGGCCTTCAAGGCCGAAGCTCGACACGTGGCAGCCGCCGCGCTCGTGGCCGCGACGCGGCAGCGGCTTGCGAGCGGACAGCTGCCCGACGCGCTCGAGGCGATCGACCGCGAGTGGCTCGCCGCGATGCCCGCCGATCCCTACACGGGCACGACGCTCACCGACCGCCAGCCGCTGCGGTCACGGTCGGCCGACGGCGCGCTCGTGGTGTGGTCGGTGGGGCCCGACGGCCAGGACGATGGAGGCCCGGTGCCCGCCGGGGCGGACGCGGTCGAGGGCAACGACGACATCGGCCTGCGGCTGGAGTCGGCACCGGCCGCGGCCCGCTGACGCGCGGGGCAGCGGTCGGCCTCCGCCGTCCGCTACGGCAGGGCGATCAACTCGACGCGGTCGAGGTTGTCCTTGCCGGCCGCACCTCCCACGAGGATGACGCCCTCGTCGGCCGGCACCATCCGGTGCACGATCCGCGGGCTGGTGCGGGCGACCACCCGCCAGGCGCCGGCCTCGTCGTCGAGCGCGAGCAGGCTGCCGTCGGCCACGCTCACGAGCAGTCGGCCGTCGGCCACACAGGCCGCCGGCGCGAATCCGTTGACGCCACCCGAGGGAAGGTCGGGGCCGCGGCTCCAGCTGCCCGTCACCGGATCGAAGACGTCGACCTGCGTGCTCACCTCTTCGCTGTCGGTGAAGCCGCCGATCACCCAGAGGCGATGTTGGAACGCCGTCGCGATCAGGGCCCGCCGCGTGAAGGGCTGGGGGATCGAGCGCCACTCGGGCGTCGCGGCCGTGAGGTCGAGCGCCGCCATCGTCTCGCACCACTTCTCGCCGCCGTCGGCCCCGAGCATGTTCCAGCCGCCCACGGCGTAGAGCGTGTCACCGAGCACGACGAGGTCGTGCGACGACCGCGGCTCGGGGAGCGACGGCAGGTCGATCCAGTGGCCCACCGCGGGATCGAAGCAGGCCGCCGCGGCGATGGAGTGATTGTCGGCCTCGTCGCCCGGGGCGTTGCGTGGATCCATGCCGCCCACGCGGTAGATCCTGCCGGCGTGGGCCGCGAGGTTCATGCCCTGCAGCCGCGGACCGGCGGCGAGTTCCTCCCAGGCGGCCGGTGTCGTCGCGCCGATGTCCGTGGTCGGTGAGCCGGTCGCGGCACGCAGCGGCAGCCGATGAAACCGCCCGCTGACGGCCTCGGTGGAGTAGGTGTGTACCGGCGCGATGTGGCCGCCGTAGACGTAGAGGAATCCGTCGCTGGCCACGGCACCCAGGCTGCTCGAAGCCTCGGGGAGCGGCGGCAGGAGTCGCGTGGGGCTCAGTGATGCAGGGTCGGGCCGTCGCAGGGCAGCGCCCTCCCGGGCCGCGTCTGCCGGCTCGTCGCCTGCGGCATCGAGCCCGGGAATCGTACAGACGATCGTCGGATAGTGCCGCACCTGCGCGTAGGGCTTGCCGGCGTGTTCGCCGGCCACACGCTCCACGTACCGGGCCCAGGCGCCATACCGGCCGCTGGCCGCGAAGGCGGGCGAGAGTCCGTCCGGGCCGGTCTTCACCTTTTCCTGCCCGCCATCCGGCAGGATCACGGTCACGTCGGCGTCGGCGACCGGTCGGCCCGCCGCCTCCACGAGGAACCGCACCGCGCCGGGTGCGCCCCGCGGCACGATCCGCGGTGCCTGATCAGCGACTGGCGCTGCGGCCGGTGCGAACGGGTCGCCGAGGATCATCCGCGGATGGTAGACGAGCAGGAACGGCTCCGTGCCGCCGCGCGTCATGACGCCGTAGTCGAGCCGGCCACCCACGCTCGTCACGCCACCGGGAAGGTCGATGCCGCATCCGGTGCCACGGGCGCGGACGTGCAGGGGCGAAATCCGGCCGTCATGCGACCGGCCCTCGAGCACCATCGTCTCGAGCGGCGCGTCGTCGACGTCGGGATCGGCCTCGAGCGATTCGCTGAAGACGACCTCGGCGCGCAGGCCCCGGTTGTCGGGCACCACGAACACGAAGTGGGCCCGTGCGGGAACGGCGAGGAGCGCCGCCCACCAGGCGAGCATGATCACGATCGGTCGCAGCCGGGCGTGCATGGGATTCCTCCGAGAGGAACGTACGTCATCCGTCGCTGCCACGCGGCGGCTCACGGGGATGGCCGCACTCCCGCGGGATCGTTCGCCGTGCCTGGGCCGCTGGGGGCTGTCCTCTGCCCGGACAGGGCGATCGAGGGTTGTGTCAGGGCTTTGCCGGGAGATCGAAGTCGCCCGTGCGGTCGCGCCAGGCACAGTGAATGTGGTTGGCCGGGTTGCCCTCGGCATCGGGCTGGACGTTGACGAACTCGATCACGAACGACGGCCCCTCGACCACGTAGGCATGGCCGATCCCGGGCTCGAGCGAGCCCGACCATGCGAAGTGAACGTCGTCCCACCCGTGGTGCACGGCGCCGGCGGTCGCGGGGCCCGATTCGATCAGACGGAGGCGTTCGGTCGCCACCTCCGGCGGCATCGCGGCGCAGTAGGTCTCGAGGAGCCGCCGCACCAGTGACTGCTGGTCGGCCGCGAGCGCCGCATACGGGATTCCCGCCGGCGTCGTGAGTGGAGGCTGTGGTTCACCGGCGGCCCTGATTTCCTTCGGCGCTTCCGTGGCGACGATCGCCCGCTTCCGCTGTCCCTCGTCGAGCGAGCGGACGAGGTCGAAGGCGAGCGTCTCCTCCGCCGCGAGCACGCGGAAGCCGGCGTCGGGCAGGCCCGCGAAGGTCGTCTTCACGACGGCCGGGTTCGCCCCCATGAACTGGGGCGTCGAGTCGACGAGTCGGCCGTCGCGCACCGTGAAGTTGAGCGAGAGGTGATGCCCCTCGACCGACAGGCCCCAGGTGCCCTCCGGGGCGGTCGTGCCGAAGATCGTGAAGTAGTACCGCTTTGGATCGCGGATGTTCTTCGCCTTCTCCCCCTCGAGGAGCCGCAGGATCTCGTCGAGCCGCATGATGAGCACCGACTTCTCGTAGCCCGCCTGCGACACGGCCGCCCGCAGGAGCTGGAGCGCCGCCCGCTCCTGGAGCGGCGTCATGTCGCGCAGCTGGACGCCCTTGCGGTCGTTCTTCGGGATGAAGTGCCAGCCCGTTCGGGATTCATCACCGAACGGCTTCGTCGCGCGGGCCCGCTGATCGACGTCGAGCGTGCCGAGCCAGGCAACGGCCGCCGAGGTCATGCCCGCAGCCGTACCCGGATCGAGTGCGGCCCGCGTCAGCGGGACCGCCGCGAGCAGGATGACGGCACATCCGCACGCACAGAGCGACGACGAGGGGCGGCGAGCGACCATGGGTTCTCTCCGATCGGGTTCGCGGGCGGTGACGGGCGCTGCCCTGGCCGAGTCAGTGTCGATGCCGGCCTGGGTCGCGGTCGTGATGGGCCTGGTCGACGTGCACGTGCACGGTCGATCGTGCCCCAAAATACCGGCTCCACGCCTCGTCCGACACCCCGGCCGGCATCGACACTGACTCGGCCAGGGCAGCGGCCGTCACCGCCCGCGAACCCGATCGGAGAGAACCCATGGTCGCTCGCCGCCCCTCGTCGTCGCTCTGTGCGTGCGGATGTGCCGTCATC
>JBJTBO010000529.1:0-3262 GCA_046091445.1 Planctomycetaceae bacterium
GACTACCGGCGGGCCGGCGGTCACGAGGCGATCCGAGCGTCGCTCCACGACGGGGTGAAGCTGCCGCGGGCCTACCGCCGGGCCGGGCTGGTCACCGACATCTTCGACGGCGGCGACATGCTCGCGTGCCGGATGTACGACTCGAGTCTCGCCGTCTGGCGAGGCCTGTCGAAGAACGCCACCGAGGGGATCGGTGGCCCCGCGACCATCCTGCCGTTCACGCTCCTGCTCGGCGGCGGTCACGTGCTGCCGGCGGTGCTCGTCGCGGCGGGGCTGTTCACCGGATTCGCGGGCTGGCCCACGGGTGTGGTGGTGATCGCCGTCGCGAGCCTCGTCGTGTCGTACCTGCCTCGGGTGGCCACCGCGCTGCGATTTCGGCAGAGCATCACGAGCGCGATCCTGCACCCGGTGGCGGTCGCGACCTTTCTGGCGATCCAGTGGACCGCGCTGGCGCGCAAGGTGCTCGGCGTCCAGACGAGCTGGCGTGGTCGTCGCCTCGCCCCGCAGTGACGACGACACCGGCGCGGCGACGTCGGTCGCACGCCGTTCGTCGGCCGCATCGACCGGCCGACGCATCGACCGGCCGCCGGGTCACGCCGGCCCACGACAGGCGCGACGGCGGGCCTCGGTCACGCGGTTCACGGCCTCGTCCACGGTGTCGGCCAGCGCCGTGAGGTGCCCCATCTTGCGGCCGGCGCGTGGATGGGTCTTTCCGTAGAGGTGCAGTCGCACGCCGGGCACCGCGAGCGCCGCCGCCCAGTCGGGCTCGATGGGCGCGGCGGGGCGACGGTCCGCGGCGTCCAGGCCCCAGCAGTCGCCGAGGAGATTGGCCATCGCCGCCGGACCGATGGCGCGCGTGCCGCCGAGCGGCAGGCCGCAGACGGCCCGTACCTGCTGCTCGAACTGGCTCGTCTCGCAGGCCTCGATGGTGAGGTGACCGGAGTTGTGGGTCCGCGGTGCGATCTCGTTCACGAGCACCTCGCCCCCCTTGGTGACGAAGAACTCCACGCAGGCCGTGCCGACGAGGTCGAGCGCGCCGAGGAGCCGGGCGGTGATGGCCGTCGCGGCGTCGGCGACCCGGTCCGGCAATCCGGCCGGCACGCTCGACACGTCGAGGATGTGGTGGCGGTGCACGTTGCGGAAGGTGGGGAAGGCGGCGACGGCACCATCCAGGCCGCGCGCGGCCACGACCGACGCCTCACAGGCGAAGTCGATCCACCCTTCGAGCACGAACGTGCGGTCACCGGCGCCGCCGGCCAGCGCCTCCCATGCCGCAGCCACGTCCGCGGGCGTATCGATGCGTCGCTGCCCCTTGCCGTCGTACCCGAAGGCGGCCGTCTTGAGCACCGCCGGGAGACCGAGTGCCACCACGGCGGCGTCGAGGTCCTCGCGCGAGCGGACGACGCGATGCGGCGCGCAGGCGAATCCGTGCCGCTCGAGAAACGCCTTCTCCCGGGCACGGTCCTGCGTGGTGTGGAGCACGTCCGGATGCGGACGCACCGGGACGACGGCGGCCAGGGCGGCGCCCGCGGCGGCCGGCACGTTCTCGAATTCGAACGTCACGACATCGAGGTTCGCCGCCGCCGCCGTCAGGAAGGCCGTGTCGGCATAGTCTCCGACGTGGAGCCGGTCGCAGTGGAGAGCGGCCGGGCAGTCGGCGACGTCGGAGATCGCCTCGACGCGGTAGCCCATCCGCCGGGCCGCCTGCGCGAACATCGCCCCGAGCTGGCCGCCGCCGAGAATCCCGAGCACGCCCCCGGGCAGCACCGCGCCATCGTGCCGCGGGCCGCTCACCGCTCCGACACCCGGTCGGACCACTCCGACCCGTCGCCGGAGACACGCTCGGCGAGCACGCGGGCCGTCTGCTCGGCGCGGTGGGCGAGGAGTCGGTCCCGCAGCGCCGGATCGCCGAGCGCGAGGATCGACACGGCCAGGAGGGCCGCATTCGCCGCGCCCGCCTGGCCGATCGCGAGCGTGCCCACGGGGATGCCTGCCGGCATCTGCACGATCGACAGGAGCGAGTCGACGCCGCGCAACACCGCCGATTCGACCGGCACGCCGAGCACCGGCAGGTGCGTGTGGGCCGCCATCATCCCCGGAAGGTGCGCCGCCCCGCCGGCTCCGGCGATGATGACCCGCAATCCCCGGTCGGCCGCCGAGCGGGCGTAGGTCGCCAGCCGATCCGGCGTGCGGTGGGCGGACACGATCTCACATTCGTGCGGCACCCCGAACTGGTCGAGCAGGCTGGCCGCGCGTTCGAGCGTGGCCCAGTCGGACCGGCTTCCCATCACCACGCCGACGAGCGGAAACGCATCGGAGCGGGCGGCGGCACCAGGCGATTCAGCCACGCGGTTCGTTCCCGGAGTCAGGAAGAGGCGTGCCGACCGGCGAGGCGACCGGAGTCGGCTCATCGCGGCGGCCGCGACGCTCGGCGCATCTTGCTCCGGGCCGGTCGGCGTTGCAACCTGTGCCCATGGCGCGGCGGCTTCCCGACATGCCGAGGATCGAGTGGCCCGAGGGCCGGCCCGCGCCGCCGCCGTCCACGCTCGCGGTGCTCGACCGCGCCGCCGAGGTGATCCGGGGGGGCGGCCTGGTGGCGATCCCGACCGAGACGGTCTACGGACTCGCGGCCGATGCGCTCGACGCCGACGCGGTCGAGGCGATCTTTCGGGCCAAGGGAAGGCCGGCGTCCAATCCGCTGATCGTGCACGTGGCGGACGCCGTGATGGCCCGCTCCTTGGCGGCGTCCTGGCCCGAGCCGGCGGCGCGGATCGCCGAGACACTCTGGCCCGGTCCGGTCACGGTCGTCGTTCCGCGATCGCGTGTCGTTCCCGACATCGTCACAGCGGGCGGGTCGACGGTGGCCGTGCGCTGTCCCGGCCTCCCGCTGACCCGTCTGCTGATCGAACGAGCCGGGCGGCCGCTGGCCGCACCGAGCGCGAACCGGTCCGAGGCGGTGAGTCCGACCACGGCCCATCACGTGCTCGAAGGCCTCGGTCATCGCGTCGACTTGATTCTCGATGCCGGGCCCTGTCGCCACGGCATCGAGTCGACCGTCGTCGACTGCACGACCAGCCCGCCACGGGTGCTGCGGCCCGGTCCCCTGGTGGCCGGCGAACTGGTCGGTGTCGTGCCGGGCATCACCGCGACGGGCCAGTCGGAAGCGGGGCCGGTCCGTTCGCCTGGCCAGGCAGCCCGGCATTACGCGCCGCGGACGCCACTGGAGCTGACCGACGATCCCTGCGGTCGCGTGACGCAGCTC
>JBJTBO010000530.1:0-3941 GCA_046091445.1 Planctomycetaceae bacterium
GAAGGGACCGGCGCCCTTGAGCGTCGACACGAGGTCAGCCGCACCGAGAGCGGCCGCGAGCGTCTTGAAAGTCCCGGCCCCAACGGCGATGTCGACGATGTCCTTGGGAGCTTCCTTCAGCACCACCTGATGCACCGGCTGGGATACGACCCTCTCGTGGATCACTGCGGGGTGGGTCACGCGGCCCATGCTCGTGGTGACATGGCCACGGCTGCCCTTGCATGGAGCCGCCGAGGCAGGCACTGCCAAGAGGACGAGGCTGGCGGCGGATGCCAGCATGCCGGCGAGTGTGTGGGTGATTTTCATGAGGGATTCCTGGAAGGCGAAGAGGACCGGGCGGGAGACGTTCCCGCGTTGGAGCAGGAACCGCACTCGCGGAGCACGCGTAACCGGCACCACCGCCACGGCGGCAAGCAACCCGCCTGCGCCGTGCCGACCGCGTGCGTTCGGGTGGCGGATCACGACACAAGCGGGCATATTGATGCGGGGGAATCGCCCATTGAACCGATTTGGCCGACAGAGCCGCGTTCGCCTGCCCGCCCATGGACGCCATGACACTCGTCGGTCGCCTCACGTCGGGCTTGATGCTCATGCCGCTGACGGCGGCTCTTGCGGCCGATCAGGCCCTTGTCTTCAACACGACGACGCCGACGAACGATCTGCGGGGAACCCTCGCCGCTCAGGTGCTCTTCGCCCAAAGCCAGGTCATTCCCTCGCGGCCTCGTGAGGCGGACCATCAGCCGCATCTGATCGGCCAGCGCACCAGCCTGCTCTTGGTGCGCCCGCTCACAACTGGCGATGCCACGCCTCTGGAGGTCACCGCCCGCGACAAGCATGGCAAGGTGCTCGGCACGGTGCGCCTCGACCCGCCCGACAAACTGCCGACGACCGCGTACTCCCTGGATGGCTTACCCGAGGAGAAGATCGCGTTCGAACCGGGGGACGGCCCCGTCTCGACCATCAGCACGAAGGGCGACCTCGAAAAGCTCAGCGACCCCCGCGCGGCGCTGTTGCTCGAGCGGCTGCGCTCAAGCGCGGTCGTCGAGATCCAGACGGCCGACGGGCAGTGGGTGCGCGACATCCATCTCCCCACGCACCGTGACCTTGAGGACAAGATGGTCCGCGCGCGTTCGCGTGCGGCCTATCCGTCGACGATCCACTACGGCGACCGCTCCGCCACCATCTCCCGCGACGAGAGCCTGCAGTTCAAGGTCGTTGGCGGGCAGTGGATCCTGGAAAGCGAACTCGAGAATCAAGGGCTGACGTATGCGGCGGACGCCTGGAGCGGCGCGCTCCCCGCCGCGTGGATCGCTCCGGGCCTCACGCTGGTGTTTCGCCGAGGCGCACTCAGCGGAGAGCTCAACGAGCTCACGGTCGGCCCTCCCACCGAGCTCCTCCTGCACACGATCGACCTGGGGATGCTCGTTCCGCCGCGCGACAAGTTCCTCTTTGCCAACGACCCGACGGCTCACCGTGAATATTTCCAGACGGTGCCGACCAGTCGGATGACCGTCAGTCAGTATGCGCCGCTCTATCTCCGGCAGGTGATGCTGCCCACCGGGACGCTGCTTCTGGAACTCGATCCGAGCAAAGGCGACTGGCACAACGGCACGATGCGGCAGCGGATCGGCAAGGAGCTGATTTCGCACGGCATCGACAACGCCAACTACGGCATCAACAGCACGGCCGGCGAGGGCGAGGACAGCCATCCCTACGTGGCCGCCCAGCTGACCGCCCACAACAGTTCCGGCAGGTACTCAAACGGCATGGTCACGCACGGCGGTTCGGGCGGCGGCGGCATCGTGACGCTCGACGACACGCTGGGAAACGAGTTCAGCCACGAGGTCGGCCACAACTATGGGCTCGGTCACTACGTGGGCGGCTTCGAGGGCTCCGTACACCGCAGTGCCGACCAAACCAACTCCACGTGGGGCTGGGACGCGGACCGGAATCGTTTCCTGCCCAACTTCTCGCCGTTTCGCAGCGGCAAGGACACCTGTCTTGAAAACCGGTGCCAAAGCCCGTTCGAGGGACGCTCGTACGGGCTGGACGCGATGGCGGGCGGCGCGCCCCTCTCGGGCTTCAATCGCTTCACGCTCTACACGCCGTATTCGGCGGCCCTGATCCAGAAGTTCTTCGAGAGCAAGGCGGTCTTCGACTCAAGCTCGCCGACCGGCTTCCGCTGGTGGAACGACAGCACGCAGCAGATGGAGCCGTACGCCCATCGCGTCGAAGTCGCCGAGCAGATCACGGCGCCGGTGAGCGACGTCGGCGAAGCCACCATGGCACGGCTGCTCGCCGAGTATGAGCTCGTCAGAGTCTCCATGCAGGACGGCAACTGGGCCAAGGACGTCCAGCTTCCCGCCGCCTCACCCGCCAACCTCGGTCGCTGCGTCACCATCAATCAGGGGGCGACGTATGACAGTTTTCTCACGCTGAATGGCAAGCAGGTGAAGATGGCACGCGGCTTCCAGAACAGCTACACGTCGGACGGAAAGCGGTGGAACGAAGGGCAGGCGGCGAACCAGTGGATGGAACGCAGGCCGCAGGCGTTCGGCGTCCCCGTGGTGACGCTCGTCGGCTACTACGACCCTCGGGGTGAGCTGACCAGCTACCTCTACCCTCCGCTGCACGGCGCATATGGCTTCACCTACGCCGACGACCGGGATCGGGTGACCGAACAGGACTGCCAGCTCGTGGTCGAGACACGCGAAGGGACGCTGCGCTTCCGCCTTGCGAGACATCGCGTGAGCGCCGCCGTCATGAACAAGTTCCACGTGAACATTCCCGCATCGAGCGAACCGCGGAGCGCGAGCATCCTCTGTCGCGGCAAGGTCGTCGACAAAAAGACGCTTACGGCACCGGCGGACAAGCCGACTTTCACGCGAACGCCAGCCTCGTAGACGCGGCCATCCACATGGCCACGTCCACCTGCCCGGGCGAGACCATGTGGGTCACCGATCGATGACGGCCTCCGGACACGGCCGGGAGAGCCTCGGACATCTCGCGGTCGATCCGGTGGCCCTATCCGGCCTTCGGCAGCACCGCGACTGACCGGCCCGCTTCGAGTCGATCGATGCGGGCTTCGAGTTCGGTGATCGCGAGCGCGTCACGCTTCTGTTTGTCCGCGATCATCCAGAAGATCACGGGCAGGAAGCAGTAGAACGCGAGTGCCATCGGATTCCCGCCTCCGCCGGACACGACTTCGCCGCCGAGCATGAGTGCGCAGAGCACCGCTCCAAACGCGACGGGCCTCGAGACCTTGGGGGCCTTGGTTTCGTGCATGGGTCTGCCCTCCTTCACGCCAGATCCTAGCTCACCGGCGACCTCATCGCGGGACAACGCATGTCCTGTATCATGCTGGCGATGCCGACGTGCGACCGGACTGCACTTTCAGCGTGTCGTTTTTCAGGGAGTTGTGCCATGCGATCGAGGGCCCCGCGTTTCACTGGTTGCCGCGCCGCTTTGATCTGGACGGTGACTGCCGCCGTTTTCCTGTCGGGTACGGCGTCGTTCGCCCGTCCCGGTGGTGGGCGTGGCGCCGGTGGTCGCGGCGGAGCCAGCCCCGGCCCGAGCCCGCGGGCGACGCCAGGCCCCAGTCCGCGAGCAACGCCCGGTCCCGGTCCAGCTCCTGGCAGGCCGTCGACCGGCAGCGTCGTGCGCCCGGGCCCTGCACCCGGTCCCGCGCGACCTGAGTCGGTCGTGCCCGGTCCGGCTGGAAACGCGGGCCGTGTCATGGCAAGCCCTGCCCCCGGCCCAGCGCGACCCGCGGCTGGCCCAAACAGCGTCGAGAACTTCATCAACGCCAAGCCGGCAGGAGCGGCCGCGGCGACGAGGACGATCGATTCGGCCGCCGCGAAGACCCGTGCCCAGTCGCTGCAGGCATCGCTCGCGGGCCGCACGCAGCCCTTCACGGCAGCGTGGTACGCGGAACACCCGAA
>JBJTBO010000531.1:0-2431 GCA_046091445.1 Planctomycetaceae bacterium
CGCCCATCGCCACTGCCGCCCCTCGCGATCGAGGCCGAGCGCGTAGTTGGCATCGACGCCCACGAACGGGGTGGCCGGGGGCACGTCCGCAGCGGTCGCGAAGGCCATGATGAGCAGCGCCGAGCCCTGAAGGACATGCGCGACTGCGGTGAAGGCGAGCATGATGGGGCTCTGGGTGGGACTGCCTGCAGATCCCGCCAGGCCTCGCGTCAACTCTTCTCGAGCCGCGGTCAGATCGACGACAGCCGCTTTTCAGCTGTGCTGAAGAGCGGCTGTGAGATCCAGGATGGCCTTCTTGCCGTCCGCGAAATACATGAGCGTGTTGTCGGCGGCGAAGAGGGGATTGGGGATGCCTGCGAAGCCCGGCGACAGCGACCGCTTCACGACGACGACCGTGCGAGCCTTGTCGACGTCGAGGATCGGCATGCCCGCGATCGGGCTCTTGGGGTCGGTGCGGGCGGCGGGATTCACCACGTCGTTGGCGCCGATCACGATCGCCACGTCGGTCTCCGGGAACGTGGGATTGATGTCGTCCATCTCCCGGAGCTTCTCGTACGGGATGTCGGCCTCGGCCAGGAGCACGTTCATGTGGCCCGGCATCCGGCCGGCCACGGGGTGGATCGCGTATTCGACCGTCGTGCCCCGCTTCTCGAGGGCGTTGGCCAGCTCGCGGACGGCGTGCTGGGCCTGGGCCACGGCGAGCCCGTAGCCGGGAACGATCACGACGCGGTCGGCCCCCTCGAGCACCATCGCGATTTCCTCGGCGCTTGCGCTCTTCACCTTGCCGGCGTAGACGTCGTCGGCGTTCGCGGCCGTGGTCGTGCCCAGGCCGCCGAAGAGCACGCCCACGAGCGAGCGGTTCATCGCCTGGCACATGATCGCGGTGAGGATGAGCCCCGAGGCGCCCACGAGCGAGCCGGCGATGACGAGGACGGAGTTGTCGAACACGAAGCCGGCCGCGGCCGCGGCGAGGCCGGAGTAGCTGTTCAGGAGGCAGATCACGACCGGCATGTCGGCCCCGCCGATCGGCATGGTGAGCGTGCAGCCCAGGACGCTGCCCACGATCACGAGCGCCCAGAAGAGCAGGTTCGATGACGGGTTCGTACACACGCCCCAGAGCAGGAGCAGCGTGCCGAGGCCGAGGGCGAGGTTGATCCAGTGCCGGTTGGGGTCGGTCCAGGCCTTCTTGAACTGCGGCAGCTCCTCGAGCTTGCCGAAGGCGACGAGGCTGCCCCAGAACGTGACGGCGCCGATCAACCCGGTGAGGGCCGTGGCGATCACAAACTGGGTCCATGCGGGCAGCGGGCTGGCAGCCTCGCGGGCGGTGGCCGTCGCGTTCCAGAGTTCGGCGCCGGCGACGAGCGTGGAGGCCGCGCCGCCGAAGCCGTTCAGGAGCGCCACCATCTGCGGCATGCCCGTCATGGGGTAGCGGATCGCCATGGTGGCGCCGATCGCGGCGCCGACGACCGCGGCAAGGGCCACGAGCACGAGCGGCCAGCCCCCCCGTGCTGCCAGCGTCTGTTGCACGTTCGGTTCGAAGCAGGCGGCGAGCAGGGCGATCACCATCCCGGCGGCGCCGAGGTAGTTGCCGCGCCCGGCCGTCCGCGGCCCCGTCATGAGCTTGAAGGCCACGATGAACAGCATCGAGGCCACGAGGTACGCGAGATTGATCCAGGCCTGGCTCGACATCACTTCTTCTTCGGTTGGAACATCTCGAGCATGCGGTGGGTGACCACGAAGCCGCCGGCCACGTTGACCATCGCGAGGACGACCGCGAGCAGGCCCAGGAGGTTGCCGAAGCGGAAGCCCGCGGCGGCGACGGTTGCGGCGATCACGATCGCACCGACCGCCGTGATCCCCGAGATCGCGGTGGAGCCGCTCGTGAGCGGCGTGGGCCGCCGCTGGGGGACCTTCGTGATGACCTCGAAGCCCACCCACATGGCGAGCAGGAAGACCGTGAGCAGCCGGATGAACGTGGCGGCCGGGTCGACGGCGGCCGCGGTGTCGGCGATCAGGAGCGGCAGGCTGGCGGTGATCATGGAAGGCGTTCCGGTGCGGGCGTCAGGCGGGGGCCGAGGCCGGCTGATCGAGCGGCGGCAGGCCGGCGCGCTCGCGAACCTTGGGATGGACGAGCTGGCCGCCGATCGCCACGAGCGTGTCGCGGCAGATCTCGTCGTCGCGGGCGACGTCGGGCAGGCCCGACTTGATCAGGTGCAGGAGGAACGTGACCACGTTCTTCGCGTAAAGCTGGCTGGTGTGCACCGGCGCCTCGGCGGGCAGGTTCGTGGGCCCGAGGATGGTCACGCCGTCCACACGAGCCAGCTCTACGCGAAGAACGTGGTCACGTTCCTCATGCATCTCCTCAAGTCGGGCCTGCCCGACGTGTCCCGCGACGATGAAATCTGCCGCGACACGCTCGTGGCGACCGGCG
>JBJTBO010000532.1:0-7258 GCA_046091445.1 Planctomycetaceae bacterium
GATCCCGGACTGCGACTCGCGATCACCAATCCCGATGCGGCCGCGATCGGCGCGGTCGTCCGCGCGGCGCTCGATCCCGTGGGCCGGTGGCGGCCGCTCGCCGAGCATGCGGCGGTGGTTACCACGACGGTGACCGAGGCGGCCACGGCCGTGAAGCTCGGGTCGGTGGATGCGGCGATCGTCTACGACGCGGTGCTTCACGACTTCGGCACGCTCGAGGGGGTGCGCGTGCCGGAGTTCGCCGACGTCGTGTCGCTCGTGGGCGTCGCCGTCGTCGAGCCGGCCGACCCGCGCGACGAGGCGGCCGCGGGGTCGGACCGCTCGGCACGGGCACACCGTTTCGCGCGGTTCTGTGCCGCGCGCGATCGCGGCCTCGCCCGCTACGGCGCGCACGGTTTCACGCCCCTGCCCGGTGATGCGTGGGATCCCGATCCCGAGGTCGTGCTCTACGCCGGATCGATGCTGCGACCGGCGCTCGAGCGCACGGTGGCGGAGTTCGAGGCACGCGAGGGAGTCCGCGTGACCCGCGTCTACAACGGCTGCGGCATCCTCGTCGCCCAGATGCGTGCCGGACGCGTGCCCGACGCCTACTTCGCCTGCGACACGGAGTTCATGACGCAGGTCCAGGATCTCTTCCCCGAGTCGCGGGTCGTCTCGCAGAACGAACT
This sequence comes from Planctomycetaceae bacterium, assembly GCA_046091445.1. Classification (GTDB taxonomy): domain Bacteria; phylum Planctomycetota; class Planctomycetia; order Pirellulales; family UBA1268; genus QWPN01. The sequence goes on from JBJTBO010000532.1 coordinate 669, forward strand.
CGTCATCCTCGTGGCCAAGGGCAATCCGCACGGCGTCGGCAGCCTCGCCGACCTCACGAAACCCGGCCTGCGGGTGGGCATCGGCCACGAGAAGCAGTGCGCGATGGGCTGGCTCACGCAGCGGACCTTCACCGAGGCCGGACTCCGGTCCGAGCTCATGGAGAACGTCGTGGTGCAGACTCCCACCGGCGACATGCTCGTCAACCAGATGCGGAGCGGCTCGCTCGATGCCGCGGTCGTCTACCTCTCCAACGCCGCCGGCTCGGGCGATGTGCTCGACGCGGTGCGGATCGACGGGCTGTCCTGCTCGATCGCCAATCAGCCCTATGGAGTCGCGACGGGATCGACCCATCGACGGCTGGCCACGCGGCTCCTGGCCGCGATCGAGACGGCCGAGTCGCGGGAGATCTTCGAGGCCGAGGGTTTTCGCTGGCTCGGCGACGGCATGGGCGTCGGGACGACGCGATGACACGTGCTGAGGACGATCCGGCGGCCGGTGCCGAGGCGCCGCCTCCCGGCGCGGTGCCGCCCGGCCGAACGGCACGACCGCATCGGGCGGGACCCGACTGGCCCTTTCATGCCGCGTTCATCGCGATCGGCAGCGTCTACGTGCTCCTCGTGGTGGCGCTGCTCGCGGCCGACGTGGTCTCGAAGTCGCCGCGTCACCTGCTCGACGCGCTCGCGAAGCCCGAGATCCGGTTCGCCGTGCGGCTCACGCTCGTCACCTGCACGATCGCCGCCCTGCTCTCGATCGTCGTGGCGATGCCGCTGGCCTACCTGCTCTCGCGGCACGAGTTCCCGGGGCGGCGTGCCGTCGAGGCCGTCCTCGACATCCCCGTCGTGCTTCCTCCCCTCGTGCTCGGACTGAGCCTGCTCATCCTGTTCCACCTGCCCGTCGCGGGGGCGACCCTCGAGTCGCTCGCGCAGCGGCACCTCGGCATGCGGGTGGCCTACACGCCCGTCGCCGTCGTGATCGCACAGTTCGCCGTCGCCTGTGCGTTCGCGGTGCACTCGCTGCAGGTGACGTTCGACCGCATCGATCCGCGGGCCGAGCAGGTGGCCCGGACGCTCGGCTGCCGCCGGGATCAGGCGTTCTGCCGCGTGGTGCTGCCCCAGGCGTGGCGGGGGGTGGTGGCCGCGTTCACGATCGCGTGGGCACGGTCACTCGGCGAGTTCGGACCGATCCTCGTCTTCGCCGGTGCCACGCGGATGCGCACCGAGGTGCTCTCGACGACCGTGTTTCTCGAGCTGAGCGTCGGCCAGCTGGAGGCCGCGGTGGCCGTGTCGCTGATCATGATCGCGGCGGCGATCGTCGTGCTCGCGATCGTGCGGCTCCTCGGCGGGAAGGTGGCGTGATGATCGAGGTATGCGGTCTCACCGTGCGGAGCGGCGGGTTCCGGCTGGCCGCGGCGGACCTGGGGGTGCCGTCGGGCGGCTACGGCGTGCTGATGGGCCGGACCGGGTCGGGCAAGACGACGCTCCTCGAGGGCATCTGCGGGCTTCGTCCGGCGACGGCGGGAACGGTCCGCCTCGACGGGATCGACATCACGGGGGCCCCGCTCTCGGCGCGGGGCATCGGCTACGTGCCCCAGGATCTCGCGCTCTTTCCCACCATGTCGGTGCGGGATCACCTCGGCTTCGCCCTGCGCGTGCGCCGCGTTCCCCGCGCGGAGATCGCGACCCGCGTCGCCACTCTGGCCGAGTCGCTGGAGATCGCCCACCTCTGCGAGCGTGGCGTGCGCGACCTGAGCGGTGGCGAGGCGCGGCGCGTCGCGCTCGGGCGGGCGTTGTCGTTCCGGCCGCGGCTCCTGCTGCTCGACGAGCCGCTCGCCGCCGTGGACGAGGCCACCCGCGACCGCCTCTGCGTGCTGCTTCGCAGGATCCAGCGGGAGCACGGCGTCACCACGCTCCACGTCACGCACTCGCGAGACGAGGCGCGACGGCTGGCGGATATCCTCTACGTGATCGAGCACGGGGTGGTCACGTCGCGACCGCTGGCATCGCTCGCGGCCGCTGGAGACGACGCGTGACCGTTCGCGTGGAATACACGGGCCAGGTGCGTGCGGCGGCGGGCCGGCATGCGGACGAGGTCGAGGTGGACGCGGGCACCTCGCTCGGCGGTCTCGTCGCCACCCTTGCCGCACTGGGTCCGCCGGCGCTGCGGCCGCACCTGCTGACCGCCGACGGCCGCATCCAGCCGACGCTGGTGGTCGTCGTCGATGGCCGTGCCGTGCCGGGCGACGCGCGTGAGGCGCTGGTCATCGGCGACCATGCGACCGTGCTGCTCCTCCCGCCGGTGGCCGGAGGCTGACACGGATGCGACACCTTCGGCCTCCCGTCGACGCCGACGACCTGCTCTCGCCTGCCGAACTCGACCGGTATGCGTGGCAGCTCGGCGTGACCGATCTCGGCGTGGCGGGCCAGCGTCGGCTGAAGCAGGCGAGCGTCCTCGTGTCACGCATCGGTGGCGTGGGGGGCACCGCGGCGCTCTACCTCGCGGCCGCAGGCGTCGGGCGGCTCGTGCTCGCGCATGCAGGCTCCGTGCGCCGGGACGACTTGAACCGGCAGGTGCTCATGTCCACGCCCGAACTGGGCCGGCCGCGCATCGAGGTCGCGGCCGAGCGGCTCGCGGCACTCAATCCGCACGTCGTCGTGGAGACCGTGGGCGAGAACGTGTCGGAGGCGAACGCGAGTCGGCTCCTCGCGGGCTGTGCGGCGGCCGTCGGCGCGGCACCGCTCTTCACGGAGCGACTCGCACTCAACGCGGCGGCCGTCTCGGCCGGCGTCATGCTCGTCGATGCCGCGATGTACGACATGGAGGTGCGGATCTTCACGGTGGTGCCGGGCGGACCCTGTCTCGCCTGCCTCTGCCCCGAGGCGCCGCCGCAGTGGAAGCGGGAGTTTCCCGTCCTCGGCGCCGTCTCGGGAGTCGCCGGCACGCTTGCTGCGGTCGAGGTGGTGCGAATCCTCGCCGGCGCCGCACCGGCGGCTGCCGGCCGGCTCGTCGTGCTCGACGTCACGACGCTCGCGTGTCGGCAGGTCGAGATCGCCGCGCGATCGGGGTGCCGGGTGTGCGGGACGCGGGTGGAGGGAATGGTATCGGCCGGCGACACGCCGTCGCCGTGACCCGGGGGCGACTCGTCGGTGCCTGCGGGGTATCCTTGGAACTTCGCGTCGGAGGAGGATGGCCCATCATGCACACCCGCACCGGCACGCTCCACCGCCGGGGCTGGCTCACCGGGGCCGCAGGACTCGCCGCGCTCGGCACGACGCACCGGCTCGTGCGTGCGGGTGATCCCGCGGGTCGTCCGGCCGGTCAGCCCGCTCCGACACCGGCGGACGGCCTCGGAATCGGCGTGATCGGCGCCCGCTATCAGGGGTCCGTCATCGCCGCCGTGGCCAGGGCGCATGGCCGCGTGGTCGCGCTGGCCGATGCCGATCGTCGGGTGCTGGACCTGTCGCTCGTGGACGGCAACGTCGCCAAGCAGACGGGCCTGTCGCCGGAGGCGATCTACGCGGACGTCGCGGCCGCCGATCGTCACGTCGACTACCGCCGGGTGCTCGACGACCCGCGGGTCACGGTCGTGCTCATCGGGTCGCCCGACCACTGGCACGCCAAAATGATCGTCGATGCGGTGCAGGCGGGGAAGGACGTCTACTGCGAGAAGCCGTTGACCCTCACGATCGACGAGGGCAGGGCGATCCGTCGCGCCGTCGAGATGAGCGGACGGGTCGTGCAGGTCGGCTCGTGGCAGCGCAGCGATCATCGTTTTCGCACGGCCGTCGAGATGGTGCGGCAGGGTCGGATCGGCACGCTGGAGAATGTCGAGGTGGTGCTCGGTCGTAACGTCGCCGGCGGACCGTTCCACACGGCGCCGGTCCCCGACGCCCTCGACTGGAACCTCTGGCAGGGGCAGGCGCCGGACGTGCCTTACGTGCCGGAGCGCTGCCACTACACGTTTCGGTGGTGGCTCGACTACTCCGGCGGTCAGATCACCGACTGGGGCGCGCACCACCTCGACATCGCCCAGTGGGCGATCAGCTCGCTGCCGGTGGAGGTGGAGGGGTCGGCGCGGTTCGGCGACGCGCTCGCCGGCACCGCCCCGGCTGATCGCTACACCGTGCCGGTCGATTTTTCGGTGCGCTACCGCTATGCCAACGGCGTCGAGATGACGGTCGCCGATCATGGGCGCAACGGCATCCTCTTCACCGGCACCGCGGGCCGGCTCTTCGTCAATCGGGAGAACCTGTCGGGCAGGCCCGTCGACGAACTCGCCGCGCATCCCCTCGGACGCGGATCGTTTTCGCTCTACGACTTCGACAACACCACCCGGCCCGAGCGGTCGGGCAAGATCGAGGCGATCAAGAACCACATGGGCAACTTCTTCGACTGCGTGGCGTCACGGCGGCGGCCGATCTCCGACGTCGAGAGCCAGCATCGGAGCGCGACGACCTGCCACCTCGGGGGCATCGCCTGCCGGCTCGGCAGGACGCTCCGGTGGGATCCCGAGGCGGAGCGTTTTCCGGACGATTCCGAGGCAGACGCCCTGCGGTCGCGGCCGCAGCGGTCCGGCTTCGAGGTGCGCGCATGACCCATCGCTCCACGTCGGCGTTCGGCCGCAATGCGGCACTCGTGGCGGCCATCCTTGGATGGCTCTTCGACGGGTTCGAGATGGGGCTCTTCCCGCTCATCGGCGGTCCGGCCATCAAGGATCTCCTCGGAGCCGGCGCGGCTCCCGGGGATGCCGACAAGTGGTTCGGCGCGATCATCGCCGTCTTCCTCGTGGGGGCGGCGACCGGGGGCGTGCTGTTCGGATGGCTGGGGGACGTGATCGGCCGCGTGCGCGCGATGGCCCTGAGCATCTTCACCTACGCGGTCTTCACCGGGTTGTGCGGCTTTGCGACCGAGGCGTGGCATGTCGCCGCGCTGCGCTTCATCGCGTCGCTCGGCATGGGCGGGGAATGGTCGCTCGGCGTGGCGCTCGTCAACGAGATCTGGCCGGGCAAGTCGCGGGCGGTCACCGCGGGCCTCATCGGCGCGGCGGCGAACGTCGGCTTCCTGCTCGTGGCGCTCCTCAGCCTCGGCCTCGGCAGCGTGATCGACGGCACACGGTCCCTGCTCACGGGCATGGGGCTCTCCGAGACCGTCGTCACGCACCTCGTGGCCAACTCGGCCTGGCGGCTGCTCATGATCAGCGGCGCCCTGCCGGCGCTCCTCATCTTCCTGATCCGCATCTGGGTGCCCGAATCGGAGAAGTGGGAGGCCGAGAACGAGCGCGGCGCCACGTCGCACTGGATGAAGGCCGATCTCCTCGGCGTGCTCGTCGGCGGCGGGGCGGCGCTCCCGATCATCTGGGCGTGGTCGCCGGCCGGGCTGCCACCCGCGTGGGCGACGGTGGTCACGGTGGCCGGCCTCCTCATCGCGGCCACAGGCTACCTCTAGCCCGTGCTGCGCTACCTTGATCGGGCCGAGCGGGCCGGATCACTGCCGGCGGGGTCGGGCCGCACCGTCGTGGGTCGGATGCTCTTCGGCGCGGGGCTGGCGGGCGTGACGCTCCTCGGCACCTGGGGGGCGATCCAGTGGATTCCCCGCTGGGCGATGGAGCTCGCGGGGAAGGACGTGCCGCACGCGAAGGAGTACTCGCAGATCGCCACCGCGCTCGGGGCGATCCTGTCGACGTTCCTCACCGCGCTCGTCGCCGACCGGATCGGACGGCGTCCCACGTTCACGATCCTGTGCCTCGCGACGATCGCCGCGGCGCTGTGGCTCTACCAGGGGCACGACGCATACGGCGCGTCGTTCCTCCTCGCCGCGTTCGTCGCGGGGGGAATCAGCGCGTCGTTCTACGGCTTCTTCCCGCTCTACTTCCCGGAGCTCTTCCCCACGGCGGTGCGGGCGACGGGGCAGGGCTTCGCGTTCAACTTCGGACGGATCATCGCGGCGATCGGCGGACTGCAGACCGCCACCCTGATGGCCTTCTTCGACGGCAGCTTTCCGAAGGCGGGGTCGGTGCTCGTGGCGATCTATCTCGTCGGCGTCGTGCTCGTCTGGTTCGGCCCCGAGACGAAGGGGCGTCCGCTGCCCGACTGAAGGGTGATCGGGCCAGGAAAGCACGAGTCCCGGTCACCCTGCGAGCGGTGTCCACTCGGCGAACGTCGCAGCCTGGCCACGGAGCGTGCCGTCGGTGTCGGTCAGGTTCCAGACGATCGCCCGCTCGATGAGGAAGCGGCGGCCCGTGCGCGAGATGCGGATTCCGCGGTAGTCGTCCACGAAGCCGTCACGGCGGGTTCGTGCGAGGAGCCGGGCCCGCTCGTCCCGGTGGACCGGTTCGGCCGTGAGCCGGGATGGCGTGCCGCGGAATTCGGCCGCCGTCATCTCCCACAGGTCGAGCGCCGCCCGATTCCCGTAGGTGAGCAACGGGTCGGCCTCGATGCCGTGCGACACGACGACGAAAGCGGCGGCGAAGAGGCGGCGGGCCTGCTCCTCCGCGGATCCCTCGCGGGGCACGAGCTCGCGGCCGAGGAGGCGGCCGAAGGAGTCGAGCAGGAGCTGCACGTGCGGCACGTCGGCCGCGATCTCGGGGGCGTGA
>JBJTBO010000533.1:0-3161 GCA_046091445.1 Planctomycetaceae bacterium
GGAAATCACCGAGCTGCCGGTCGGCTCGACCAGATGGACGAACCCGCTCGCCGAGACGTCGTCCTCGGCGGTCACCTCGTAGCTCAGTCCGGTCTCGCCCGACGGGCCGGTGCGGTCCTCCGCGGGCGCTCCATCCACGTCAAACGTCACATGGAAGTGGCCGGTGCGGTCGGTCGGTCCGGCGTCGATCGAGCGGTCCGCCAGCGCGACGGTGACGCGCTGGCCGGCAAGCCGCTGGAAGAAGAACGCTTCGGCGCGACGGCGGAAAACGTCCGACGCGACCTGCGACTCGTCGAGGTCGAGCAGCCGTCGGAGCATGGCGACGGCCAGACGCCGGCGGTGGCTGCGCTCCGGCAGCGGCCGCGACACCATCCCCGCCACCGTGACCCGCCACCCGGGTCGGTCGACCAGCCGTCGCGCGTAGGTCGGAAAGGGGACGAGCATGGGGCCTCGGAAGGCCGTCCGTGGCTTGAAAGGAGCCGGTAACCATCTTACAACCCTTCCCAACCGGTGCGGATCGACCGCCCGGGCCGCAGAAAGGGATTCATGGGCGTCAAGAAAACTGGCAAGGGCCGTCGCAAGCTCGGCCAGAAGAAGCGTCGGATGCGGGCCCGCATCCGGCACCGCAAGGGCTGATCGCCGTCGGCGCGGCTCGATCGTGCCGGTGGCGTCGTCATCGCTCGTGTCCGCGCGCCGCATCGCGGCCCCGGCGCGGATCATTTCGTCACGATCGTCACAGGTTTCCACGAGCCGTGACGTTCCACGCGCGCGGCGGGCGTCGAGCGGTTGCCGCGCCCTCGGGGTGGGGTAGTGTTGCGTGTCTTCGAACCGGTCCCCCGCCGTCGGCGGCGCGTGGACGCCTCGGAGTCGTGACGCCCACGCAGCCTGGAGACGGATCGATGCGCACGATTGGCACCCTGGGATGGAGCGGCCGCACGCTCGCGTGTCTGCCGGTGCTGGCGCTGGCGGCCGGGCTCACCGGCTGCAAGGCGATGAACGAGCGCTACATCGCGCTCGAGGTGTGGAAGTACGAGAAGTGCTTCGGCCATCTGCCCCCGGGCTTCGTGCCGCCTGGCGCGGCAGCGGCAGCGGCCGCGGCGCCGGCCGGTCCCCCGCCGCGGGTCTGCGGGCAGGGTCAGCCGTGCCAGAACGCCAATCCGTGTCCGCCCGCGCCAGGCTGCGACCCGTGCCAGGGTGCGTCCCACGCAGCGGGCGGCATGGGCGCGCCCATGGGCATGGGTCTGCCGCTCGGGCCCGGCGGTTCCCCCGGCCCGACCCCGGCGGCGATGACGTCGGGCCGGCCGATCGTGATCTCCGACGCGGTCGTTTCGCAGTGACGCCGTCGCGGCGGGCGGCACCGGGCCTCGGCTCGACTCGCTCGCCCGTCAGCCGAGCGTCTCGTCGGGGCCGGGACACGTGCCCGCCTCGACGTCGGCCCGCCACCGCGCGACGGCGTCGGTGATCGTCGCACGCGCGTCGGCGTATCGTCGCACGAAGCGCGGCACGCGATCGGGTGAGAGCCCGACGAGGTCGTGCAGGACGAGCACCTGTCCGGCACAGTCGGGACCGGCACCGATCCCGATCGTCGGCACGGAGAGCTCGGCCGTGATCGTCGCGGCGATCTCCCGCGGCACGCACTCGAGCACGACGGCACACGCGCCGGCGGCGGCCGCCGCGCGGGCATCGTGCCGGAGCGCCTCGCCGTCGCGCTGCAGCCGATAGCCGCCGAGCTGGTGGACTGCCTGCGGACGCAGGCCGACGTGACCCATCACGGGAATCCCGGCCGGCACGATCGCCTCGATGACGCCCGCCTGCCCGGCCGTCCCCTCGAGCTTCACGGCCTGGCAGCCGGTCTCCTTGAGGATGCGGGCGCACGCCTCGACGGCCCGCATGACGCCGAGGTGATGGATCGGAAACGGGAGATCGACCACCACCATCGCGCGGGCCACCGCGCGGGACACGATCTCCCCGTGGTAGATCATCTGCTCGAGCGTCGCGGGAATCGTCGACTCCCGGCCCGCGACCACCATCGCGAGGCTGTCGCCGACGAGCACGCAGTCCACCCCGGCGTCGTCGGCGAGCCGTCCGGTCGGCCAGTCATAGGCCGTGACCATCGTGATGCGCCGCCCATCCCGCCGCGCGGCGGCAAGGTCGTGCACCGTCACCCGTTTTGGACGTGCCGGCATCGCTGCTCCGCGGCCACCGACCGGATCGATCCGGGGCGGCGCCGGCGAACCGATCCGCATGGGATGCTCGAAACCCGCGGCGCGGCCGACCGACTGGTCGGTGTCCACCCGCGCCGGCCGCACCTTCGTGCGAGTCTATCGCGGGCCGAGCGGGTTCCAATCGACCGGAACGGGCGACGGCGACCTTGCGGCATCACCCCCCGATCCTATAATCGCCCGGTTCGAGGCCTCCGGCCCGCCAGGGCCCGGCAACGACCGGTTTTCGCGGGTGTAGCTCAGTTGGTAGAGCACCACGTTGCCAACGTGGTTGTCGTGGGTTCGAATCCCATCACCCGCTTCGACGTCGATCGTCTTCTCGCGCTGTCATCCAGCGTCCGCCCCGCGACACCCAGCCCATGCCCTCGACCGAATCCTCGGCTCCCCCCGCCACCCCCGCGTCCGCTGACGGCGAACGGCCTCCGCTCAAGCTCGACGTGGTCGTCGAAAACGTCTCGACCTGCGAGCGGCGGGTGAAGGTCTCGATCCCGCGGGACGACATCGACCGCTACCACGAGGAGGCGATCGGCGACCTGATGCCGACGGCCCTCCTGCCGGGATTCCGCCCCGGCCGCGCCCCCCGGCGGCTCGTGGGCAGCCGCTTCAAGACGGAACTGTCCGATCAGATCCGCTCGAAGCTCGTGACCGACGCCCTCACGCAGGTGTCCGAGGGGCAGAAGCTCGCGCCGATCAGCGAGCCCGACCTCGACCTTGCGGCCGTGCTCCTGCCGGACGACGGGCCGATGACGTTCGAGTTTTCCATCGAGGTCCGGCCGGAGTTCGACCTGCCGAACTGGAAGGGGCTCTCGATCCGCCGGCCGATGCGGGAGATCACCGACGAGGACGTCGAGGAGGCGCTCGGCAACCTGCTCCGCGAGCGGGGCCGGTTCGTGCCGCACACGGGCGCCCCGAAGGCGGGCGATCTGCTCGTGGCCGACC
>JBJTBO010000534.1:0-6017 GCA_046091445.1 Planctomycetaceae bacterium
CTGCGGAACTGCACGAGCGCGCGGGGGGCACGCCGCCCGGTCGCCGCGAACGTCCGCCTCGTCTCGAGCAGCGTGCGCCAAGTGCCGGGCAGCCCGAGGGTCGCCGTGTGGACGTGCAGCGGATGCGGCAGGTGCAGCGACTCCACCGCGTCGGCGACCCGCTCGAGCAGCCGCCGCGGCGTGAGGGCGGCATGGTCGGGAAGCGGCGTGTCGAGATCATGGTGGTCGCCGCGGCCACGATGTTTCCAGAACGCGCCGCCACCCGGACTGGCCACCTTCACGGCCCACCCCCGGCCGGCGTGGATCGCGTCGCCCAGCAGGCGGCGCACCAGGGCCTTGTCGTCGCGCTCGAGCGCCGAGAGCACCGCCGCGTCGTCCGCAGCGAGGAGGTAGATGCCCTTGTCGAGGATCGGCAGTTCCGCCAGCTCCCGATGGGCGACCGCTGCCGCGCCGGTCGCGATCGCCGCGTCGAACACCGTCGTGTAGCCGAGCGCCGCATACAGCGCCCCGGTGGCGTGGATCGTGGGTACCGCGGCGGGCGCGCGTCGGGCGAGCTGGGGCGCGATCCGGCGGCCCGTGCCGACCTTCGGGCCCGCGACGTGGCTGTGCAGGTCGACCCCGCCCGGCATGATCACGAGGCCCCGGCCGTCGATCCGTGTGACCGCCGACCGGTCGGCGGGCGGCGACACGATCCGTCCGCCCGCGACGTGGATGTCGTCGACGACTCCGTCGCGGTCATTGGCCGGGTCGTGGATCGTGCCGCCCGTGAGGGTGCATCGCGGCAACGAGGCGTCTCGTGTCATGCGGTCACCCCGTCGAAGGGGCGCCGCGGGCCGCGGCGCGCGACCGTGGCAAGGAGGTCCCGCACGGTCTCGCACAGGGGATCGGGACGCGGCGAGGTCGCCGTGCCACCGAGGTCCACCCAGCGACCGTCCCCGCGGAGCATCGCGCCGGACTGGGTGACGAGCGGCGGCGGAACACGGAGAACCACACCGGTCTCGTCGCGAGGAGAGCCGTCCGCCCCCAGCCTCACGACGCTCAGGTCGTGTCCGCGGCTCGCGATCGCCTTTTCGAGGGCTTCGGGGAGCCCGCCCACCGCGACGACGCAATCGACCTCACCCCGGCCGACCAACCGCTCGGCATCATCCTCGCCCGGAAGCGAGAGGACACCGCGACGATCGGCCCGGGAAATCGCGCCGGCCGATCCGTAGCGCCACGTGCAGACCGCTGCCGCGCCGATGGCGTTGGCTCCGCCTCCGATGGCGTGTCGCGGCAACGGGATTTCGAAGGCGACCCGCGAGAGCGCCAGGGCACGGACGAGCGAGGCCACGCTCCACGTCACGAGCCCGGTGGCGTCGGCCGACGGGCTCGTGACGAAGGCGACGGCCTTCGCCGAGTCGATCGCCCGGTGCACCGGATCGAGCAGCCGCCCGAGATCGGGCGGCACATGCGCCGCGGTCGGCGGGCCGGCGAGCAGGCCGTGGAGGGCACGGGCTGCGGTCACGGCGGTGTCGGGAGCGAGCTGCACGTGGAGGTGGTGCGCGCCACGGGGCAGGACCGGGTCCGTTCCGACGGCGATCGTCCGCCGCTGGCCGCCGGGCAGCGGCGGCAGGACGAAGCGTTCGAGGAATCGGGGATGGGAAACCGGCGGATCGCACCACCACAGAACCACGAGATCGGCCCGATCCCGGAGCTCGTCCCACTCGGCGGTGACGCGGCCGACCCGGGCCAGCACGTCACCGGAGAGCCGGGCGGCCTCGGGGTCGCCACCGTCGACCGCCGCGCCGCAGGCCTCGGCGAGATCGCAGGCGGCGGTGATCGCGTCGAGCGACGCGTCACGAAGACCGCTGACGAGCACACGGCGGGCAGCCGTCACGAGGGCCGCAGCCCGGTCGAGCCCCTCTTCCCAGGAGACGTCCCGTCCATCCGCCCGCGCGGTCTTCCCGCCCGCGGTCGACGCGAGGCTCTCGCTCCACGCCGCCTGACCGGCGGCGCAGGCGGCGGCGAGAACGCCGCCGGTCGGCACGACATCGTCACACAACAGGCTGCACGCGGTGCAGACGTGGGCCGGCCCGTCTGGCCGCTCTCGGCCCAGATCACGTTCCGGGGCCCGGTCCATGTCGTCGCGCCCGGCAGCCTGCGTCACGACTTCGGCAGCACCCAGATGTTGCGATACCGCACCGGATTGCCGTGGTTCTGCAGGAAGAGCGGCCCGGTCGGCCCCTCCATCTTCTTCGGACCGCCGGGCGTGCCACCGGGGATCTCCACCTGGTCGTGGATGAGCACGCCGTTGTGCCGCACCGTCATCCGGGCGTTCGACACCTTCGCACCGTTCTCGAACTTCGGCGCGGTCACGTCGATGTCGTACGTCTGCCAGGAGAGCGGCGGCAGGCACATGTTCACCGTGGGCGGGGCCGCCTTGTAGATGCCTCCGCACTCGTTGTCCCTGCCCTCGAGGCCGAAGCTGTCGAGCATCTGCACCTCGTACGAACCGAGCAGGTACGCACCGCTGTTGCCGCGCGCCTGCCCGCGATCCTTGGGCTGATAGGGCAGACGGAATTCGATGTGCCAGGTCGCATCGCCGAACTCGCGCTCCGTCGTCACGCCCTCCATGAGCAGCCCGTCCTCGGTCATCCGGCCGCCGGCAAGTCCGGTGGTTCCCTTGCCCTCGAAGATGCGGATCGCGCCCTCGGGCGGCTCCTTCCCGAGCGTCGGACTCGTCCGTGTGACCTTGGCGAGCGTGGCGAGGGGCTGGCCGTCCGCGTTCAGGGCCACCAGTTTGCCGTCGCGGATTTCTCCCGACCTCGTCACTCCGCCACGGTCCACGCCCTCGAACACGACGCGGCCACCCTCGCGGCGACCCTTGCCCACGATCTTTTCCGGCGCGGCCCAGCCGGCCCCCGGCAGGCCACCGGGATAGGCGACCAGGGCGAACGTGCCGTCACCCTCGGCGACGACCTGCACCCCGAGCATGAGCGGCTGGCCGTCGCTCACGATCTCCCCGACGTATTCCCCCTGCACGGAGAAGTCCTCGTCCACCTGCGCGGGATCGGCATAGACGGGGTTGCCGGTCGGCGCGGCCGGCGCGACGAACGCGGTGGCGGCGATGCCGACCGAGGCGAGGATCACGGGGATGCGCTGAAGGCAGAACGTCACGGACATGGTGACCTCCGGAAGGAACGAGCCGGTCGGCGGGGACGAGGTGCGCCTCACTCCCCGGGAGGATACCAGACGCTCGTGGCCCCGTGCCGCCGCGGAGGGGCGTCAGCCGGCCCCTGACGGGGTGAGCTCCGGGATCGGCCGACCGTGGTCGACGATCGGCGTCGGGCGGCCGTTGAAGTCCTGGATCGTGACGTGGGAGGCATCGATTCCGAGATGATGGTAGATCGTCGCGAGAAAGTCGTGCGCCGAGCAGCGCCGCTCGACGACGTCGCTGCCACGGCTGTCGGTGGCACCGATCACCTGCCCCGGCGTGATGCCTCCACCGGCCCAGATGTTGGAGTAGGCCCGCGGCCAGTGATCGCGGCCGGGCTGCTTCGTGCCCGCCGGCGCGCTCGCGTTGCCCGCGCCCGTGCTCGGGGAGTACTCGATCTTCGGCGTGCGGCCGAACTCCCCGGTGACCACGACGAGCACGCGGTCGGCGAGTCCGCGCTCGTGCACGTCCTCGATGAGCGCCGAGACGGCCGTGTCGTAGGCATCGGCCCGGAAGCGCAGCGCGTCGAAGATGTGATGGTTCACCGCGTGATCGTCCCAGTTGTTGACGCGGCCACAGAGGGGACCCGACAGGCTGGTCGTCACGACCTCCACGCCTGCCTCGACGAGCCGTCTGGCCATGAGCAGCTGCTGGCCCCACGCGTTGCGGCCATAGCGGTCCCGCGTGCGCTCGTCCTCGCGGGAGAGGTCAAAGGCGACCTTCGCCTCGGGGCTCGTGAGGAGCTGCATGGCCTGCGACTCGAAGGCGTCGAGCGCCTCCGTTTCGAGCCTGCGGTCGACGGCCCGCTGCAGGTCGTCCAATCGCTTCCGCAGCGAGACCCGGCGTCCGAGCCGTTCCACCTCGGCGGAATCGGACAGCCCGAGGTTCGGCACGGAAAACGTGGGGCTGTTTGGGTCGCCCGTCACGGTGAACGGACCGTAGGCGTCGCCGACGTAGGCGGGACCGTTGTACTCGAGCGGTGGGTTGATGCCGACGTAGCGGGGCAGGGCGATGCCCGAGGCCCCCTCCCGCGAACGCAGGTAGTTCGCCACGCACATCCAGTCGGGCAGCCTCGGCTTTGGCTTGTCGCGCGTGTCCATGTCACCCGAGAGCATCTGCATCGAACCTGCCGGATGGCCGGCCGCCGTCTGCGCCATCGACCGCACCAGCGTGAAGCGATCAGCGATCGCGGCCTGACGGGGGAGCAGCTCGGTGAAGCGGAGGCCGGGGATACGCGTCGGGATCGTCTGGAACGGGCCGCGGTACTCGCTCGGCGCATCCGGCTTGGGATCGTAGGTGTCGATGTGCGAGCAGCCGCCCGGGAGCCAGACCATGATCACGGCGGTGCGCGGGGCCGCATCGGACCGCGGGCTCTCCGCCCGCAGCCTGAGCATGCCGGGCAGCGAAAGGCTCGTGAACCCGCCGAGGCCGGCCTGCAGGACGTGCCGGCGGGCCACCGGACCTGCGCAGCGGGCTGCCGCCGACGTCGTGGCGTGAGCGTGATGCGATGCCATGGTCAGGACCTTTCCTTCTCGGCGACGGCGGCCGCCGCCTGCTGGACGGGTGGTGAGACGATCAGGGTAACGGGTTGGGAGATGACGATCTCGGCCGTGTCGACCGGCTTGACCTCCGTCGGCTTGCCGTCCGCCGCCGGTGGCGATGGGGCGGCGTACTGCACGATCGCCGTCCCGTAGAACGCGAGCGTGTGGCGGCCCGGCGGAATCTTCAGTTTCGCGCGGTCGAGCACCGCCTCGGCCGAGTCCGCCGTGAGCGGCACCTCGAGCAACGGAAACGCCTCGAAGCCCTCACCGAACGCCTTGAGCCGGATGAGCCCTCCGGAGAACGCCGCCCGTCGCACGAGGCCGAGCGGCACCTTGACCGTCGTCCCCGCCGCGGCCTCCATCACGGCACAGCCCGCCTCTGGATCGACCGCTCCGGTGGTGATCGTCAGCGGGGCGTCCTCGATGGCCGAGACCGAGACGCAGGGGTCTGCGGTCAGTCGCGGCAGCGGGATTTCCTGGGAGTGGTCGCGCACGGGCCATGCCACGGTGGCCATGCGGCAGACCCGCTCGATCTCGCGCCCGTCCACCGAGGCCCGGCCGACGATGCGGAGCGACGTGGGCGGCACCGCGGCATCGGCCGCTGCGGTGACAAGCACGAGGCCGCGCTTCTTGCCTGCGGGAATCCGCAGCCCGTGGCCGGTCACTCCCGTCGGCAGCCCATCCACCGCGAGGTCGATGGCGCCATCGAACCCGTCGCGGCGCACGACCGCCCCCTCGACGGCGACGGTGGATCCCCGACGCAGCGCCAGCGGCTTCGACAGGTCGGCACGATCGCCGTTGCGCAGCTCCATGTGGAGCGCCCAGCCGGCGAGCGCGAAGTCGGGATCGGCCCTGCGGATGACGAGCCGCCAGTCACTGCGCGGCTCATCCCGCGTGCCACCGAAGCGGTCGCGGAGCGCGATGCGATAGGTGCCGGTCTCCTTGACGTCGAGCCTGCCGAGGAGGTCGGGCGAGCCGGCGTTGTACGGCGGTCCGTCGTAGGAGTAGAAGTTGCTCGACGGCTTGATCGGGGCGGGAATCTCGGCGAGCTGCAGCACGTCCACGAGCCGCTCCCCGCCCTCGCCGGAGGCCAGGTGCACGACGGCCACCGCCGGGGCGGTGGCGACGCCGAGTCGCTGCGAGGCGACCTCGATCCACCACGAGTCGCCGGCCGTCGCCGCGAACTCGAAGGTGTCCACGTCGGCGGCCGGCAAGAAACGGCCGCCGATGTGGCCGGGGCGTTGGATCCGCTCCGCGGCCCCGGGTCCGGCGCCTGCGTCGGA
>JBJTBO010000535.1:0-4274 GCA_046091445.1 Planctomycetaceae bacterium
GCCTGTGGCGGCGACGGCGTCCGCGTCCGTCGGGGCGTCTGCGGTGCGCGGCTGATCGGGCCGCAGCGCGAGCGCGATCGAGCCCGTCGGCCGATCGACCGGCTTCTGCACGGTCTCCTCGACGCGCTCGACCCAGCCGGGTCGATCGAGATGGATGCGGCCGCCGTCGATCGAGAACGTCGCGGTCGTCACGCGGCGACCGGCCAGCGGAGCGAGCTTCGCGAGCGGCGCGAGGAGGCGTGTCCACGCGCCCGGTTCCGGAAGGGGTCCGGCGACGAAACGCCGGGCGGAGCCGGCGGGCGGCGCGGCTTCGGCATCGCCCCAGACGATCTCGTCGCGGCCTCCGTCGTGCTCGAAGGCGGCGAGCAGCCAGGTCGGTGGCGCGGCGGCGTCGAGCCGTGCCATCACCGTGACGGCCCGCTCGTCGAGGCGTTCCTTCGGCAGCACGAGCGGCTCGAGCCGGGTGCGCATCGAGAGCGTGGTGCGGTCGGCCCCGAACGTGAAGCTGCGCAGTCCGCCGGCCGCCTGCGCGGTCGTCCAGCGCCACGGGATCTCGGCGACCGCGTCGCGCGGCAGGTCGTCCTCGAACCACACGCGCTCGTCGAACCGCTCCACGACCTCCGACTCCGTCGTGCGCTCGAAGAGCCGGATCGACCCCGCCACCGCCTCGGCCGACGTCTGGGCCGCATACTCGACCGTCGCTCCCTCCGGCGCCTCGATCCGCTGTGCGTCCCCCTCGACGGCGAGCGGCGTGTCGATCCGCATGTAGTCGGGCAGGCGGACGTGCCGCTCCACGCCGAGGATCTCCGGACGCGGGACGACGGAGATCGCATGCGTCTTCGTCCACGTGCCGCCTCCCTCGAGGCGGTAGGTCATCCTCTCGGTGAGACCCTCGAGGCTCGCCGTGAACGTGCCCTCGGGCGTGGCGGCCATCGGCCGTCGCGACCGGGTGCCCGAGGCATCGATGAGCACGAGGTCGAGCGCATCGACCGCGCCGCGCGCGACCTGCGCCTCGATCGAGAAGGGCTCGCGTTCGAGCACCTCCACGTCACCGGGCGACCGCAGCTGCAGCCAGGTCGCCGGCGGGATGTCGGCCGTGGGGTCGCGGAGCCGCGCGAGCGTCACCGCGAGGCGGTCGCCGAGCGTCGCGTGGAGGAGCGCGACCATGGCGACGAGGCCGGCGACCCAGCACGCGGCGCGGCCGAGCGCCCGCCACGGCACGATCCGGCGGGCGCGAAACTCGCGCATCCGTTCGGTCGTCTCCGCGCGGAGCCGGTCGACGAGTCGCGGGCGAGGGGCTCCGCCGGTCGTGCCTCCGCCCCGCGCGAGGTCGACGACCGTGAGGAGCCGGTTGTGCATGCCGCCTATCACGCGCTCGATCCGCAGGGCCACGGCGTCGAGCGACGGCCGGCGGTACGCGGGCAGGAGAATGAACGCGGCACAGGCGAGCGCGACCGAAAGCCACCAGCCGCCGAGCACGGCGATGCGACCCGCGACGGGCAGGGGCGCCGCGAGGTCGAGGAGCACGCCGCCGACGATCCAGGCCACGGCCGCGGCGACGGCGAGCAGGCGGCCCGTGGCGAGCACGGCGACGAGCAGGCCGCTGCGGGTGCGCGACACGACCCGCGCCACCTCGTGGAGGCCGCGTGGCGTCGCATCGCCCGGCTCGTTCATGGAGTGGGAGGCCGTCGGGGAAGGACTCGACATGGTGGCACCGTGTGGGTCGTCAGGTGGCTCGTCCGGAGGTCGGTGACGTCGTTCGCGTCACGCCGCCGGGCGCATGCGTCGGTCGAAAGGCGTCCATCGAGCGTAGCGGGCGGGTGGCGTGCGGGCGCGTCATGCGGCCTCCGGTCCGGCGGTGGTGCCCACGGCCCGTGCGAGACGGGCCTCGAGGCGCGACGTCCAGGTGCCGGCCGCCTGGGCCTCGCCCGGGGGGGCCGCGGGGCGGAGCGTCCCGAGCACGAACTCGAGCCCGATCAGGGCGAACACGATGATGATGAGCGCGCGCCAGATCTCGCGGCGACCCGCGAGGGTCGTGTGCAGCGTGGGATCCTCGGCGGTGCCCGCGAGCGAGGTCACCTCGTGCGGCGCGAAGAGCCGTGCGACATCCGCGGCGGGCACGTGCTCCACGGCGGCCGTCTCGACGTCGGGATTGACCGCCATGCCCAGCCGGATCGGGGAGGCGGTGAGGTCGGCGGGCGGCTCGACGTCGAAGGCATAGGTGCCCAGCCGACAGGTCTCCTCGTGCGCTCCCGCGGCACCACCGTCGCCGGCGACGAGTTCGAGCGCGGTGCGGCGGCCGCGTGGATCGACCACCTGCACCACCGCGCGGCGCCACGTCGCGTCCACCCGCACGGGGGCCGGCTCGCAGGCGCGCACGCTCTCCACGGCGATCACCGGCGGCTCCGGCCGCAGGTGCTGCACCGCGCGCAGCACGAACGGCACGAACGCCGGGTGCACCGGCAGATTCGACCAGTCGGGCGTGGCCGGCACGCCGCAGACGAGCATGCGTCCCTTGCCGAGCCGCGTTTCGGCGACGAGCGGCGTGCCATCGTCGAGCCGGAGGAGCACGCTCTGCGGCGGCGGGCGCTCACCCGCCCGGACGTCCCGCGAGGGTAGCGGCCGCAGGAGGAGCGGCGTGTGCCGGAAGACGACCAGCGTGTCGAGCATGGCGCCGCGCTCGGTGGTCGCGGTCTCGGGAGCGGGCGCGAACGACGCGAAGATCGGATGCGAGTGATCGACCGTGCCGGGCGACCGCGCTCCGGACTCGGCGTCGGGATCGCCCACGGGCTTGCCGAAGAGGATGCCGGGCCCGTCGCCAACGAGCGTCGTCGCCGCGTTGCCCGCCTTCGGCTGGGAGCCGGCGCCGAGCCTGAGTCCCGCGCGGCCCGCGGCGACGTGGTCACGGATCCAGCCGGCCCGTCGCCCGTCGAGCGTGACGTCCACGGCGATGATGACGTCGGCGGTACGCACCTCTTCCTCCTTGAGCGCGTCGGCCCGCGCGACGGTGACGGCGAGGCTTGCGGCGTCGGCGGCCGGCTCGGGCGCGGCCGGCGCGTCGGTGGTGGCCGGCGACCTCGGGCTTTCGAGCGCCGTTCGCAGGAAGAGTGCCGGATCGGCGAGGGCCGCGACCCCGGGGGGCGCGACGACGAGGACGCCGACGCGGGGCTCGACGTTGAGCACGAAGTGCAGCGTGTCATCCTCCGGAAACGCGTCGGCCGGCAGGGCGACGTGGCCGCGGAGCACGCCCGCCCGAGTGGGTGTGAGCGACACGAGCGTCGTCGCCTCGCGATCCTGTGGCACGACGACCGGCACCTGCGCCACCACCTCGTCGTCGAGCACGACCGTGGCCTTCGTGTCGGTCGCACCCGCGAATCCCGCCGCCGCCACGCGCAGCCGGAGCTCCACCGGGAGACCGACGACCGGCCGCTGGGCCCGCGGCGGATCGCCGAGCACCGCGAGATTGCGCACCGGACCGCTCTCGGCACCCAGATCGGCCACGACGAGCTGCACGTCGTCGGGGAGGCGCGTGGCCGCCGGGTGCTCGCCCAGCCGGTTCCACGCCCGCGCCTCGCAGTTCGAGGCGATCCACACGGTCCGCGGACCGCGCGGCGGACCGGAGAGGGCCAGCGCCAGCGCGGCACCGAGATCGGAGGTGCCCGGATCGGGCTCGAGCCCGTCGAGCTCGGCGGTGATCCGCAGGCCGTCGCCGCGCGCGGCACGGTGGAGCAGCCGTGGGCTGATGCCGGCGCGCACGAGCGTGACGAAGTCGTCGGGAGCGAGCCGCTCCACGGCTGCGGCCACCGCCGCCCGGATGCGATGCAGCGCGGAGAGGCCGTCCGTGACGAGCCCCGTCGTCATCCCGGCGTCGATCACGAACACGACGTCGCGCCCCCCGCGGCCCCCGAAGAGGGCGCCCGAGTGCTCCACCACGGGCCGGGCGAGCGCGGCGACGGCGAGCGCGACCACCGCCGTGCGCAGCAGCAGGCGCAGCCACTCGACGAGCTGCAGCCGGCGCCGCTGCTGCACGTAGCCCTCCATGAGGAACCGATAGGTCGGCAGCTGCACGTCGCGGAGCCGGCTGAGATTGAGCAGGTGAAGGATCACCGGCAGCGCGGCCAGCGGCAGGAACCAGAGGAGCAGGGGATTGAGCATGAGTCCGAGACGTCCGCTCGATCGTGGTGGCGTGGGGATGCGGGGTGCCGTCAGCCGGCTCGCGCCCGGCGGGCGAGGAACGTGGCGAGGGCCTCGGCGTACGGCGTGTCGGTGCCGAT